>JANXAC010000027.1 GCA_025061835.1 Spirochaetota bacterium | reverse complement strand
AGTTATTTGCTAGAGCAATACTTGATAGACACTAAAAGTATTAACTATACCCAAATAGCTCTCAAATTTTGGAATTTGTTGACTTTTAGTAGGTCTTGTAGAAATTTGTTTGTAGTTGTGTTTATAATTTTAAGGTATTGAAGTTTTTGATGGAGGGTTCTTATGGAAGAACAGATGGACGTTAAAACAGTGGGGAGTGAAACGGTGGAAAGTGGAATAGGGGAATTGCAAAGAAAGATTATGAGTTTGGAAGAGAAGATTATAAATCTTGCGAGTAAAGTTTACAAAGAACTAAAACCTTTTGGCTTCATTGATGAAAAAGAATTTGAGTCAGCCTTGGCTTATGAGTTTAGGAAAAATGGGCTTAAGTATCTTGAACAACTACAAGTTGATATAATGTATGAAAGACAGCACGTAGTAAAAGGTGGCAAAGTGGACTTTATAGTGTTTGACGAAAACGAGGAAATAGGAATTTTAGTGGAACTCAAACTATTATCCGATGTCAAAGATGAAAATATAGATCAGGTTATTAAGTATTACGAGTCTTTGAGGAAGAATAGGAATCCTCATTTTCCTAGTTTTATCTCAGATAAAATTGTAAAGGGTATAGTTTTACTTTGGCGTAAGCCCGAAGCTTTACTTCGTAATAATTTTAATAGGAAATCTGGAGATATACCATCTAAAGAAATTGAGTATCGTGAATTCAAGAACGATATTGAGATAATTGAGATTAGGATAAATAGAGATTCATGAAGATGAAGGTAAAAAGAAAGTAGTTCAGAAAGTGGAAGAATAGAGATCTAATAGTCTAAAGCCTTTGATCTAACAGCTAGTATTATCCTTTTGTAGATCAAATTTTTGTACAACAAACTCTTAATTTGCAAAAGTCTTGTCCTTCAAAAAGAATAAAATACTAGGGGTGGTGTTATGAAAATGTATCTGCCTATTTGGTTCTACATTGGTGTTTTGATTATCATTTCGCTTGTTATAGGTATAGTTTTCAGAGTTGATTTTTTTCTAAATTGGGCTACTCCTGTATTCTGGACGGGTTATATACTGGTAGTTGATGGAGTTGTGTATTCTTTCAAAGGTAAATCCTTTGTGTTTTATATTGGTTTTCCAATAGTGTTCTTACTCTCAATTTTTGTCTGGTGGTTTTTTGAATGGACTAATATTTTTCTTTCAAACTGGCATTATCATAATCTTCCAGACTTGCTTACAAGATACATCGGATACTTGTGGGCTTTTGGAACAATCATCCCAGCGATATTGCTAACTTACAGTTTAGTTCTAGTTATAACTAGGGATGTGAAAATTGAATTCCATAGATTTCAAGTTACTAATCTTTTGCTAGGTGCTATGATACTTCTGGGGTTATTCTTCTTACTACTACCTATAGTTCCTTTTAGTATGAAATACCTAGATAGGAGTGCTGACCCTGAACTGTTTTTTTGGCTTAAGTGGCTTGGTGATGTTAAGTATAGTGAGTATATGGCTTTTGCAGTATGGCTTTCTGTTTTTCTCATACTTGACCCTATAAACTATCTAATGAAGAAACCTTCCATTCTAGGGAGTATTGAGAAAGGTAATTATAAGGTAATACTTGCTCTGTCGGTTGCTGGAATTGTCTGTGGAGTATTTTGGGAGCTTGTCAATTGGTTTGCTGTTATTCGTTGGACATACAATGTTCCGATACTACCTCAAGTGAAAATATTTGAAATGCCTATACTTGGTTATCTTGGATTTATAGCATTTGCTTGGGAGATATACGATATAGTGTCTTTTGTCTTTAGGTCTGCTATTGTAAGGGTTCAAGAGTGGTTTGTCTAGATGGTCTATATCTATACTAGAGTCGGTAATGGTTTTGGACTTGGACACTACAGGCGAATGAAAATTCTAGAAAACTACCTAGAATCAAAAGGAATTGAGGTATGTATTGAAACTTCTCTAAAGTTTGAGAACCTAGAGAAGTCAGAAATGATACTTATAGATGCTAGAGAGACTAATGAGAAGGTTTTTAGAACCATTCTGAAAATGAATAAGCCTATTGTATCACTAGATGATACTATAACATCAAAACCTTCTGTTGTCTCCATTCTTTCTTTACCTTACATATCAACGAAAGGTCCTAAACCTAATTTTGAGGGAGTAGAGTATCTAATCATTGAGCCTACTCTTAAGGACCTAGAAACTTCTGAAGAGATTGATATTCTTGTTTCCTTTGGTGGTGAAGATCCTTATAACTTGACAGAGTTTGTTCTAAATTCTTTTCATGATCTCTTGCAAAGTTTAAGAGTAGTAGTGTTTATAGGAGAGCACTTTAGAGATTATAATAGGGTGGTAGAGGTTTGTAGGTCCCGGGGTTTTGAATTTTTTCTTCCTAGCGATTCTAACTTTCAGGGTATGATAGCAAAATCAAGGTATGTTTTGACGTCGTTTGGAATTACAGTTTATGAAAGTCTTTTACTTGGTAAAAGAGTAATTTTGGTGAATGCTACCGAATATCATCATAGCGTATATCTGAAAAGTTATTTGGAAGGGTATGGTGTTGTTGAAGTTGGTTTCTTTGATAAGGATAGGAATTTCGTCTCAACTAGTAGTTTCAAAGATGCTTTTGAATTTATTCCTTCCAAAAAATTTGTCCTAAATCCTAGAGAAAATTTGGATAGATGGTTTAATATAATTGATAGGATTGTCAGAACTCCGAACAAGCACAACTTGAGGATACTTCTAGATAGCGAGGTAATTTACAGAGATGAAAGAAAAACTACTTTTCTTGTTGGTGATAGAGAGTATTTTATTGATTTCTGAAAGTTTGTGAAGTTTTTGGATTTAGTTTTCAAGATTATACTTGTTATACAATTATAGTAGTTTTAGATGATGCTATAATAGTAGTCCTAGTAGGTAGGTTAGAAGGTTTAACCTTGTTTGATTTTCTGTAGGTCAGAAACTTTATTCAAGGTATTCTACTTTATTTGAAGGTGTTTCCCAGACTGTGACTTTTACTGGGTTTAATCCACGTTTCTTGACTTCCTCATACACATACTTTGCTATACATTCTGCGGTAGCAGGATTGATGAAGTCATTTAAGTGTTGGTGGTCAAGGTTTAGATCGTTTATGATTTTCTTGATGTCTCCAAAATCTATACCTATACCTATGCTATCAAGTTGATTTACTTCAACAGATACTTCTATCTTCCATCTGTGCCCATGTAGTCTTGAGCAGGGTCCGTTGTATCCCTCTACGATATGTGAGGCATCAACTTCAACGCTTTTAGACACTATCCACTTTGGCATGGCTATTTACTATACCTAGTGCTTTACCGTGTTTTTCAAATATTGTTAGTGCCCAGTCTAGTTGTTCATCGGTGTGAGTTGCCATATAGCTTGTCCTTATGATAGTTTCGGAAGGTGGGACTGCTGGTGGTAATACAGGATTTACAAATATACCTTCGTCTGATAGTGCTCTCCAGAATTTTAATGTTTTCTCAAAGTTATTTATCTTGAGAGGTATTATAGGAGTGCAGGATGTTCCTGTATCATAGCCCATTTCTTTGAAAGCTTTTAACATCTTGTGTGTTATCTGCCAAAGTCTTTCAATCCTATACGGTTCTTCGTATATAATGTCAATCACTTTACTTACAGTTCCTACTGTTGCTGGTGAAGGACTAGCACTAAATATCAACGCTCTTGCTTTGTGTTTGAGATAGTTTATTAGCCTCTCACTACCAGCAACAAAGCCACCAATTGATGCAAAACTTTTACTGAACGTTGACATTATGATATCAACTTCATCGTCAAGTCCGAAGTGATGGACTGTTCCTTGTCCGTATTTACCACCTAGAACTCCCATTCCGTGTGCATCATCAACCATTATCCAAGCATTGTATTTCTTACACACTTCAACAATATTAGGTAAGTCTGCTATATCTCCTTCCATACTAAAAACACCATCTACAACAACGAGTTTTGCTTTCTCTTCAACTTTCTCAAGAACTCTCTTTAGGTGTTCAATATTATTATGTGCGAACCTATACATTTTAGCGCCTGACTGCTTACAAGCATCTATGATGCTTGCGTGGTCAAGTTTGTCAGTTATAACAGCGTCACCAGGTCCTAAAAGTCCTGCTATCGCAACTAGATTAGCCATATATCCAGTGCTTGTAAGAAGAGCTGCTTCCTTATTAACAAACTTTGCCAGTTTTTCTTCTAGTTCCTCGTGTATCTTGAGAGTCCCATTCAAGAATCTTGATCCTGCATTTCCAGTGCCAAACTTCCTAGTTGCTTCAACAGCTGCTTCTATCACTCTTGGATCATTGGTGAGACCTAAATATGCGTTTGAACCAAGCATCAGATACTTCTTACCGTTTATGTATACCTCATTTGTGTGTGTCTCTTCAATAGGCCTAAAATAAGGATAAAGACCGACTGCCTTAGCTTCATCAACTTCAGTATAACTGGTTATCCTTTTGTATAGTTCTTCATTCTTTAAGTGTGTCTCTAGGTGTTTTGACATATTCATACCTCCATATGTTTTATTACCTAATTATTGTATAACAAAGTTCCTTTGGTTTCAAAGTTTTCAAAAAAGTCAGATTTTTGATTAATTGTTGATTGCTATCGTAGTTTTCAGTTTTCCTTTTGTTGAATTTTAGGATTTGACAATACTTTGTGTGAAGATTATATTATTATACTGACCAGTCAGTAAGAGGGAGGTATGCCAGAGGGAGTGAGAGAGAGGATAATAAAATCTGCTATTGAGTTGTTTGCAGGGAAAGGCTTTCACGAGACTAAGGTTGATGAAATTGCTGAAAGAAGTGGAGTTGCGAAAGGAACGATATATTTATATTTTAGTAGTAAAGAAGATTTGCTTGTGAATTCAATAGACTACATAGTTGAAAAGGCTATACAGAACTATGAGATTGATGAGAGTAAGAGTTTTAGAGAGAACCTTGCTGATATAATACGAAAGAATGCTAACTTTATGTTTGAGAACCTGAACTTCTACAAGATGATGTTTATGAGTATGTATAGGGTTAGGAATGGTGATGACTTTAATAAGAGGAGAAGAGATACTGCCAGAGTAACGGATAGAATTAGACTTCTTCTTCAGAAGGGTATTGAAGAAGGTGAAGTTAGAAGGGATATGTCATTAGATAATCTTTCTACGATAATAACTAACCTCATACTAAGTTCTTTAATGCATATACTTGTGAAGATAGTTTTTGATGGTATGGACTCAAGAGAAGAGATAGAAAATTTTCTAGAGGATACACATAGTTTTATTATCTCGGCTGTTAGGGGAGGTTAGTATGAGATTTATTTTAGTTTTACTAACTTTAATTCTATCTCAAGAGATTGTCTTTGCTGGTGTTGTTATTAGAAGTTTAGAAGACGCAATAGATGTAGGTCTTAGAAACAATAAGGACCTACGAGCCAAACTGCTAGATGTTGCTTCTGCTGATGCTAATATGAGGGGGGCTTTGTCTGATCTGTTACTACCTAGTGTTAATGCTACTTTGAGATTTACAACACTTGACCCTGTGACGCTTGAGAGAGCTGTGGCTAAAGTTAGCACATTTAAATTCGTTACTAACATAATAGGAACTAATGTAGTTGTATCTCCTCAAGTTGAAGAGAAAACTGTTACTAATGCATTCTGGGATAATTATTCTGCTGGAATAAGTGTTGGGTATCGTCTTCCATATTTACTACCATTCGGGCTTGATGTTGGGTATAATGCATATAGACTACAAGTTAAGAACAAAGAGCTTGCTGAACTTCAGTATCAGAAAGCATTGAATGAGTATATATACAATGTTAGAATAGCATATTATAATTATCTGTTTGCTAAGGAGTTTTCAAAGATAACGATAGATACTGACAAGAGACTTGAGGAAAATGTTAGGATTGCCGAGGCAAACTTTAGGTCAGGAATATTCTCCGACCTTGAGCTTATAAGGGCGAGAGTTCAGCTTGTTAACAACAAGCCTAATCTCTTCTCATCACAGAATAACCTTAAACTACAGAAAGCAAACTTACTAGTATTACTCGGTATTGATGTTTCAGAGATAGATAATGTTGAGATTGAGGGAGATATAAACTACATAAAGAGAGATTTTTCAAATATTACAATAAACTTTGACGAAGAGAAGAAGAAAGTTATGGAAAATAATATTGATTTGAAGATATTGAGGAAGGTTATTGAAGTCTCCGAAAGTTCAAAGGATATTTCTCTTGGTTCTAATAAGCCTATTATTTCTTTATTCTTTAACTTCAACTATGAGTTCAAGAAGACGAATAATCTTGATAATGAGAGAGTATGGGTTGATAGTTGGAATGCTGGTGTTCAATTGACAATACCAATCTCTGACTTGCTTCCCGTGTCAAAGAGTTATGCGAATATGGAGAGTGCCGATTACTCAATAGAAAAAGCGAAGTATAATTATGTTAATACTCTAAACTTGATTTTACTTCAATTTGAGCAGTCAAAGTTAAGGTTTAATGAGAGTTTGCAAAATATCCAAGCACAGGAAGCGAATGTTCAGCAAGCTAGGAGGTCATTAGAAATTATATCATCAAGATACAGATTTGGTAATGCTTCAAGTCTTGATCTTATTGATGCTCAGCTTGCGTATCAACAAGCAGAGGTTAATCTTCTTAGTGCTTGGGTAAGTTATGTGAATAATATACTCACCATTAAGAGACTTACTGGTGAGGGTTTTTTATTTACTTCTGAAAAGAAGTGAGGAGGATTTTATGAAGGGTAAGACAAGAATAGCAATAATAATTGTCTCAATAGTCCTTGCGGTAGTTGTAGGTATAAGATTGGCTATGAGCTTAGCCAACTTTGGTGCTAATTCTGGTGATGTAAGAAATTTGGATAAACGAGTCTTGGATGTGACAGTAGTAGGAACGAAAGTGAAGGTTGGGAAGATAGAAAAGTATATATCTTTGGCTGGCGAGATGAGGGGAATAGAAGAAGCTTTTGCACTACCGGATGTTCCGGGAAAAGTTGCTAGAATACTAGTGAGAGAAGGTAGTTATGTATCAAGAGATCAGGCAGTTGCTTATATAGATAGGTCATTAGTTGGTTTTTCTTACAACCTTTCGCCGGTTCGCTCACCTATATCGGGTAGGGTTGGTAATATACTTGTAAGTGATGGACAGTTTGTATCGCAGACAACACCTATTGCTACTATCGTTAATGATACAATTATGGAAGTTGTTCTTCTTCTTCCGGAGACATACATCACAAAAGTTAAAAGAGGTGACAAAGCGATCATAGAAGTAACACCTTATCCTAACGAAAAGTTTGTAGGCTATGTCTATTCAACTGATATTGTGATTGACAGAGGGACAAGGACTTTAAAGATAAAGGTTAGAGTTGATAACTCTGATAGAAAACTCATATCTGGTATGTTCTGTAGTGTCAAGGTTCTAGTTGATACAGTAGATAAAACTAGTTATGTTCCTAATACTTCGATAAGAAACATAAATGGAGAGAGTGTTGTTTATACACTGATACAGACTAATATAGGTTCAAAGGAAGAAAATTTATATTTAGTTGTTAAGAAAAATGTTATACCTTCTATATCTGATGGAACTTTTACTGCTGTTAGCGGTGTTAGTGAAGGTGAGATGGTTGTTTCGCTTGGTGCAGAATACCTAAAGGATGGGGTTATAGTAAGAGTAATAGAAGAATAGAGTATGTTTTTCCGAAAAATATATAGTTGTGTTATCATATTATGTTGCGAAAATACTCAAAATAATTTTGTTGATTGTATTAATTACTCTAACTCTTCCCCTGGTCTCTAGAGGAGATTATATTTACTATAGTGTAAAAAAAGGTGATACTTTTTATTCACTTTCAAAGAAGTTCAACATTGAAATATGGGTCATTCAAAAAGAAAATAACATATCAATTCTTAAGGAAGGGATGGTAATCAAGGTGCCAAATAGAAGTACTTTTATGTATACGGTGAAGCAAAAGGATACTCTTTTTAGTATAGCCAGAAGGTTTAACACTACGATAGAAGAGATAATATCGGCAAATAAACTTGAAAGTATAGACATAAGAATAGGACAGACACTTACAATACCAACACCTAATAGGATTTTGTCGTCTTATCAACGAAAAACTGATGATAACAATGTTTATACAGTCAAGAAAGGAGATACTCTTTTCTCAATATCTAGAAATACTGGAGTAGATATAAAGAAGATTATGAAGCTGAACAACTTGGATAGCAAATCCGTTTTGAGACCTGGAATGATAATTGTCTTAGGAGATAGTATTACTTCAAAAGCTAAGTTGGATAGGAGTAGTAAGAATCAGGTCAAGAATGTGGAGATCAAATTTGAACTACCAATATCAAGTGTCGGTTCTGTTAAGAATTTTTCTGACAAGTATTTGGAAATCTTTTCTCCGAGGTTTGATAAGGTCAGGGCTGTTATGGATGGTGAAGTTGTGTTTGTAGGTTCGTTTAGTATATTTGGAAGGACGGTTATTCTCAAGCATTCAGACGGGGTATATACTATCTATGGTATGTTTGATGATATTGAAGTGCAGAGAGGTAGTAGAGTTAAGAAAGGGCAGCAATTAGGTAGTCCATTTTTTGATGTTAGAGATAATGTTTATCTTTCAAAATTTTCTTTCATAATAAACGATAGAATGATGCTACCAAGGGATAATATATCAACGCTTATTGCTAGACACAATAACCAAGATGTTTATCGCTAGGTAGTGTTAATTTTGGGTGTTTTTTCAATTTGAATTTGATATTTATTATGCGATAATATAGTTGATAAGGTGTAGATATGAGTGATATAAGTGATCTTGAGAGAGTTTTCATAGATGAAGCGACGGAAATGGTTCAGATGTTTGAGGAGAGCATACTTGATATTGAGCGCAATCCTGAAAACGAGCAAGCAATAAATTCTGCGTTTAGAGCAGTCCATACTCTAAAAGGTGGTGCTGCGTCAATGGGGTACTCAAATCTTGAAAAGATTTCTCATAGTATTGAAGATCTACTTGATTATGTGAGAGCTAAGAAAGTTAGTTTGAGTTTAGATGTTATCAATATTCTACTAGATGGAGCTAAGGTTTTAAGAAGCACTCTTAATGCAATTTTGTCTTCTAGTCAAGTTGAGTATAGCGTTATTGAGAGTATATCTAACAGAATATCGTCAATTATAAATAGTTCAGTTTCTTCTTTGAACATATCTGATCGTCCTGTTAAGGAGACTAATTTGAATATTAACCAGATAAAGTTAGAGAACTTAAGCCTGTCAAATGAGGTTATCAAGCAGATACAGGAACTGTTTTCAGAAAATAGAAGATCGTATCTTTTGGAGATAACTTTTAGAGAGGACTCGCCGCTTAAGGAAGTTGGGGTATTACAAATAGTTTCACTTATAAGGGACTCTTCGCAAATAATAGACTCAACTCCGTCTCTAGAAGATATTTACGTGAAATTCTATGAGAAGGTTTCTTTTATCATATCAACTGACGATATAAACAAAACATTCCAGAGGATCAACATATCAGATATTGTTGATAACATTAGAGTGTATCAGATAATGCAGCAAGAGAAGGTAGAGGGAGAATCTGTTAAAGAGAATAGACAAGAAACTGTTGAAAGTGCCGAGGTAAGAAGTTCAATACTAAGGATTGAAAGTTCAAAAGTTGATAGACTTATGAATATAGTAGGTGAGCTTGTTGTGAATAGGTCAAACATAAATGAAAATGTTTTTTACTTAGGTGAGATGATAAATGAGATATCAGGTTATTACTATGATGTAACCAAGAGTATAAGGACACTATCGTCTCAACTATCAATAGATATGAAGGAAGTCTCGGAAGATATGGCTGAGAAGTTTCAGAATTATCTTAATATTATTTCAAACATTAATCAGATTGTAAGTCAGATAAATAACAGAGTTATGGAACTTAAGAAAAGGTATGATAATCTGTCCAACGGTATAAAACTATTTAACAGTATATCTATAGACATTCAAGAGAGATTTACCGATCTAAGGATGATACCTATAAAATATTTGTTTAGTAGGCTTCCTTTGTTCGTAAGAGAGATTTCATCGCAGTTAGGAAAGGAGATAAACTTGATTGTGAAGGGTGAGGATACAAATTTGGATAAATCAGTTATTGATGAGCTTTTTGACCCAATAGTCCATATTGTGAGAAATAGCATTGATCACGGTATTGAGGACAAGGAGGAGAGAATATCCAAAGGTAAATCTCCTAGAGGCAATATAATAATTGAAGCATTCAACGAAGGAGGTAGTGTTATAATAAGGATAAGGGATGATGGTAGAGGTATTGATTTTGATAAGATAAGACAGAGAGGTGTAGAGAAGGGGTTGCTTAGGGAAGGAGTTGAGTACGACAAAGAATACCTACTCTCTCTGATATTTCTTCCAGGTTTTTCTACCAAGGATCAAGTTTCATCTCTATCTGGTAGGGGGGTTGGAATGGACATAGTTAAGGCGAAAATTGAAAAATTGAGGGGGAATCTGATGATAGCTACATCTAAGGATAAAGGAACTTCCTTTACCATAAAACTTCCACTCACGATTGCTATAATGAAGGTTCTACTGTTTGAGATAAAAGGTATAATTTTTGCCATACCTGTCAATTCAATAGAGGAAGCATTGACTATAAGAAAAGATGAAATAACAACTTTTGAGGGTAAATCTGTTGTTAAGATAAGAGATGAGGTTATAAAAGTTTATTCACTGAGGGATATATACTTTGATGATAGTACCTTGAATGATGATGTTGATGTTCTAATAGTCTCTTATCTTGGCAAAAAGTATGCTCTTGTGATTGACAAGTTTCTGAAGGAGGAGGATATATTTTTAAGACCAATAGATCATACGTTGGTATCTCCTCCTGGTGTTGTATCTGCTACTATACTAGGGAATGGTAAAGTAGGTTATGTAATAGATATAGGTAATCTAGTTGAATACCTTGAAAAGCAAACAAAGAGTAAAATATCTACACAAGTTTAAACTCACTACCGAATAGTGCTATCCTTAAGGTTTCAAGTGCTAGGATGGCACACTTCATCCTAGTTGGACTTATCTCTATACCTAGCTCATTTATTATGTCATCTTTTGTCAGGGATTTTACGAACTCTATGCTTTTATTTTTAACGAGTTCGGTTATTATTGATGCTGATGCTTGGCTTATCGCACAACCTTTTCCTTCAAACTTTATATCTTTTATGTATTGTTTTGAATCATCTAGTTTCACATATATCCTAACCATATCTCCACAGGTTGGATTACCCCCCTCAAAAAATGCATCGTAGTCCTCAATCTTACCGTAGTTTCTAGGATGTTTAAAGTGATCCAGTATGTTTTCCATGTATATATCACTCATCACTACCTCCTGTAGCTAAATTGATTATAGTGAAACCTGAAGTCAAATATACAAACAAAATATCAGTTTTTCAACTCTAGTTATGTGATCCCAATAAAATCTAAATTCACAATTAGGTGAAGTTCATTATTTTGGGGTGAAGTTTCTTCTTTGTATTGGATTCTCTATCAGGATTAGGTAGGTAATCTTTTTAACATACATCCGAGGAATAGTATGAATTAGTATAGAGTGAAATCTTGAGATTAGCAAACACTATCTAGAACCAAAGAAGATGGATTAGTAGAAACTCTATTATCGTCGTCATATTCTTATCTTCTCTCCTAGATAAGATAAAAGGTGTAGTAGTCCAAAATAGTAACTATTCTCTCTGAAGCCACTTATTACTCCTATTGCTATATCGGATAGATATGAGTGATGTCTGAAAGGTTCTCTTGAAAATATATTTGATATATGAACTTCAACGAAAGGAATCTTAACTGATAGTATAGCATCTCTTATTGCTATAGATGTGTGTGTATAGGCTCCAGCGTTTATTATCATACCTGATGCGTTTGCTCCTTCTTTCTGTATAAAATTTACTATCTCACCTTCGCCGTTTGATTGGAAGTCGGATATTTCATAACCATAACTATCTGCTATTTCTCTACATTTTGAGATAATATCTTCTAGTCTAGTATTACCATACTTGTCAGGTTCTCTTACACCTAGCATATTAAGGTTAGGTCCATTTACTACTAGTATCTTCTTCATAATACTCTACTCCTACTATTGAAATTTTTTGACTTTAGGTTAATGTTCTATTCAGATTTTTATCATAAACCTACTTATTATTATCAATCAATTTGAGCTCATTTGAATTACTACTTGACGACAAATTCCGAATTTTTCATTCAGATGAGGAAACTTTGCTCAATCGTGATTTTAGACTTTTATAACTGCCAGTCTTCCTAGTTGAAGGAAGTAGTAATATATTTTTAGAATAGGTTTATGCGTAAGGTAGTGTTAGTTATTGTTTTAGTTTTCTTTTTCATCTCTTGCGGTATAGATATTCCAGAGATAGAGGTGAAGTTAAGACCACCGATGGGACTTAAGGCTTCATTCACTACGAATGATACTGTAATGTTAGAATTTTGGGGTTTCAATGAAGAAGATTACTTTTCTGGTTATGTTGTGTTCGTATCAGCGTATTATAGCGATATAGCAGATACTACGAAACCTTTATCCGAGAAGAATAAGATACCTGATAACCAAACCGGAACTTTACCAACATTTTCCGTTCTTCCAACAACATCACCACAAAAATACAGGTTTGAACTACCTTTGACAACAAAGGATGAAAAGAATAACCTTGTCTTCTTTAGGGGGGTTGAGTATTATATAGCGGTTGCTTCATACTCGTCATCAAAGAAGATATACAGTCCCTTGAGTAATATAACTAATGTTGTTCTAACGAATTAGTTTATTGATTTGGTCTATCATCTTTTTTGTTGGAACACCTATTATGCTATCTAGGTCTCCATTAAGTATATTAAAAAATCCTTGAGCCCTCTCAATAGCGATGCCACCAGCCCAGTTTGTAACAGGATTATTCCTAATGTAGTTCTCAATTTCTTCGTCGGGAACCGATTTGAAATACACCGTTGATACATCAAAGTCGTTGATGATAATATCAATATCAGAGATGTATATTGAGTAAGATGTAACAATCTCTTGAAAATCCTCTCTGTATGAGTAGAACCATTCCAACGCAACTTCCTTACTTTCGGGTTTTCCTTTTATATCTCCTTGATGAACTACAACAGTATCAAAAGTAAATACAATATACTTATCCGTTTCTAAAACCTTTGATTGAACATCCAGATTTTTAATGTAAGATAGAAACATAGATAGCATTATAGGGTTGTGTCTGTATCTTCCTAGTCTGTAAGAACTCATAACTTCATCAACGTCCGGTGTTATCACTACGAATTCTTTAAACACTCGTTCAAAGATGCTTCTTCTACCTTCAGATGCACTTCCTAGAATAATCTTGTAGCCATCAAACATATTTGAAAATGATAAGTAAATTCGGCGCTGTAATACAATTTGCTACACATAATTTCAACTTCTATAGTTTGAGTTTTCTATATACCAGCGCTATTAACGGTGAAAAGACACCAAGTATTGAGATAACCAGAGATAGAGTCACAAAAAACGGGAAAATAACTACAAACTTAAGACCAGAAAGGACTACCTTAAGAACAAGATATAGACCGAAAAACATTAGAAAAGGTAGTGTAAACCACAAGTTAAACGTTATACCATATGCCAAACTAGCCCATAGTGATGTAAAAAAAACACCTAGTGTAAATAGGCTTGAGATATACCCTGTCAAAAAGAGTAAGTTTAGTGATTTCAGAAATTCATAAAATACACTACCTTCTATCTTATCTAGGTGTGTCCAATCCGGTATGAAAAGAACTGAATTGTATCTTTCGTGAATATTTCTTATAACTTCTACCTCATTATTTAGGTTTGTCTGCTTGCTGACTAAATACTTAAATACTTTACCACTTACACACAGAAAGTTTGATAAAGGTAGTGGTAATATTCTTGGTGCTACTACTCTGTATTTTAGGTTAAACAGTGGATTGAGAAATCGCGAGAACGCTATAGATGAGAGAATATAACCTTTGAAATTTACAATCCTCATAATTGAAACACCGTTTATTATCTCAATCCTATAGGAGTTGATAATAGATGTTAGAACACTTATGTCTAGGTTTTTGTTAATATCATACCTTTTGAGTATCACAAAGTCTCTATCGTCAAGTTCGTCAATCTTTTTGTCAGGACAATCTATACCTTCTAGGTTTTGGTTATCTCTTGGGAAGTAGAAGTTGTATAGTCTTGATTTTAATATGAAAACGGGTCTGTCGTAGTATTGCAATATCCTTAATCTATAGAATATCGCAAGAGTGTCAATAAAACTCATAAGCAAAACTCTAGGGCTTATGAAACCTGAACTATGATAGTTGATTTTTACAGGAATAGATTTTATTAGGAAGTTGTATCTGTATGCTATGAGTAGAAGTTCAAGGTCAAAGGCAAATCTCTTCACAACCATTCTACTCAAGCAAACTTCAAGAACTTCTCTGCGAAAGAGTTTCAATCCTGTTTGAGTGTCTTTGAAAGGTAGTCCGAAGAGTATTTTGGAGATAATGTAAAAAATCAGACTAACCATCTTCCTAAATAGCGGATACTTCAATTGAGAACCTTTTTCAAACTTTGATGTTATAACAACATCATATCCCTTTTGATATTCGTTTATCAAGTTTTCAATCTGTTCTGGTGGTATGTCGAGGTCAGAATCAATCATAACTATAACATCACCTGTTGAGTTGAAAAAGCCATTTTTCAGAGCAAAACCCTTACCCTGATTAAATTTGTTCTGAATTACCAAAACTTTTTCGTAGTTAGAAAAATTTTCGTTAAGCACTGAAACGGTCCTGTCGGCTGAGCCATCATCAACGATAACTATCTCGTAGTCCTGAATTGATCCTCTCTGTATATATGATTTTAGAATTTCTTCAACTCTCCTTGTATTCTCAACTATAAACCTCTCTCCGTTAAAAACGGGCATTATAACAGATAACTTCATACCCTATTCCCAGTTCTTAATTTTATTCTTCTGGCTTTTCAAAAAGTTTATTCTATCTTCAGAGATGTTAGATTTAGTTTCTTCCTTTTTCTTCTTGAAGAGAGATATTATAGTATCAATGAAGTCTTGCTTTAGTGTTCCTGCTTGCTTACTTTTCTCAGTATTCAATATATCTATAAGTTCCTTGTCTTCTATTTTGGTTATAATATTCAGTCCTCTATCTCCCGAAGACATAACATAGTAATCTTTGCCTATTCTTATTATGTATATGCTTATACCTTGAGCGATACCTTTTGAAGCCATTATCTCAATTACACCAAAGTCATCAACTGGGCTACCTGTTGCCTTCTTCAGAAACCTTAATGCTACATATACAATCGCAATCACTATTGCAAGTGTGAGTAAGATGTTTAGTATATCAACGATAATCCACCAGAAACTCCTACCGCCTTGCTCCTCTTCTTGTCTGTAGAACCTATCAAGAAAACCTTCCTCGTTAGTATTGGTTGTCTGGGCAAATATTGGTAGTGATATTAGTATAAGTAAGAATAGTATCAAGAACTTTTTGAGATTTGAAAGACTCATATCCGAATTATAAAAAACATAGGACAACTATTTCTAACTAGGTTTGTAGAAAAGAATGGAACTATACTTTTAGAATAATTTCGTATGAAAGCATACACGGAGTACTTTTGGTTTAACACGAAAAACAGAGTTGAATACATAAGAATAACTGACACTGTTAGAGAAGTTGTTAAGAAAAGCGGTATAAAGGAAGGTTTTGTTTTGGTTTCTGCTATGCACATAACTGCTGGAGTTTTTGTGAATGATAATGAGAGTGGTTTTCAAAGGGATTTGAGCGAACTACTTGAGAGGCTTGCGCCGATGAATGCAAACTACCATCACCATCACACAGGTGAAGATAACGGATACGCGCACTTAAGAAGCATACTTGTAAATCACGAGGTTATTATTCCTGTAACGAATGGAGACTTGGACCTAGGTCCTTGGCAACAGATATTCTACGCAGAGTTTGACGGTCAGAGAAGGAAGCGCGTTATAGTTAAAGTCATAGGTGAGTAATATGAGTCTGTTAAGCATAGTACTCTTACTACTCTTTTCAGTTTTCACAGGATTTTTCAGTGGGCTTGTTGGAATAGGTGGGGCTACATTCCTAATACCTTTTCTTGTGTATGCTTTCGGTTTTGACCAGAAGTTAGCACAAGGAACATCACTTCTCGCCTTCACTCTCCCATCCTTCATATTCGGTGCTATAACCTATTACAGAAACGGTAATGTTAAGGTAGAGTATTCCGTCTTAATCTTCGCCGGAATGCTTATCGGAGCATTTCTGGGAGCAATGTTAGCACAGAAACTAGACTCTAAGATACTCGCAAGAATATTCGGTATAACTCTCTTTATTCTTGGCTTGAAAATGTTTATTGACAGTTTCAGATAGTCGTTTTGTTTGATTAGTCATATAGATAAAAACAGTTATTCAACTACCTCTGATAGAAGTTTAGACTCCTAATTAACATTGCCTAGAAACTTAATCTTGCCCTGATTGTATTTCTTTAGGAATTTCCTATCATACACAACTACCTCTTTGTTGTCTAGTTTGAATTTTAATCCTTTAGACCTATTTAGTTTGAAAACTATTCTGGTTTTATCTACCGAAACGCCGTAAGTAGGGTTATAATCTTCTTCAATCTCTATCCCTCTGATATCAGACAGGTTGAACTTCTCTCTGAAAAAACCCATTCTGATAACAACTTCTCCATTCACTACCTTGAAAGTGAATGTAGATAGAAAATAAGTTGATATTACCGAAAAGACAAGAAATCCCCCAAGAATGATTGAAGGATGAATGTCTTCAAGAAACCTATTCCCTATCATCGTCTGGTAGATAAGGAAGAAAAGAAGAAGAAGGTCAAACAAGTAGAGCGGTATAAGTCTCAAAACTATAACCTTCCGATAACTCATAGGCGTGTCAAATTATGTATGATTCATCTACTTCACAGTAAATTAGGTTCTCTGATGGAACATTTTAAGTTAACTTGAAAGATAAAAAAGTTAACCGTTAGAATATGGGAGTAGGAGGGTTGTTATGAGGTTAGTTGTAATTTTAGCCTTGGTGTTTCTTTCAGGAGTAGCGTTTGGTGAGTTTGAGAGTTATGTTATTGACAGTGCAGTAGGTGGTGAGGAGAGTAGCACTGTTGAATTAATTGACAAGGTTGCTTCTAGATCTTTGGGTGGTAGTATTACATCTGTTCTTGAGGAGGCTGGTATTTACCTTCAGAATAGGGGTATCTTTGATGTTCAGAATGACTTAACTATAAGAGGTACTAGATTTAGTCAGAATTCTGTTGCGTTGAATGGTATAGTTCTCAACGACATCCAGAGTGGACATTTGAGTTTATCTCTTCCTCTTACTATTTACGATATTGGTTTTGTTGGAATTCAGAAATCTGGGAATGCTACTCTTTACGGTAGTGATACGATAGGTGGTGTTGTTGATTACAATATCTTTGACTTGATAGAGGAGAATGTTAAATTCAAGTTGTATTCAGGGGATTATGGACTTTTTGGAGGAGTTGCTTCTATTTCAAAGGGTTTTGGAGTAGTTGGAGTTAGATTTTCTTTTGATAGAAAGTTAAGCAGTGGATACAAGTTTAACACAGAGTTTGATAGTTGGACGGTTAATTCAACGATTATATCAAAGCTCTACGGGTTTGACACTGTGATATTTGTTGGACATCTTGAGAAGTCTTACGGTGCTAGCAAGTTCTATGGTACTGAAGCAAAAGAGAAGGAGATTGTAAATCTGATAACTTTGAACCTCAAGTATGAGACATTCAAGGTAGATGGGTTTTACAAGAGTAGTATAGATAACTATGTTGTTAATATTTTACTTCCTTCATCGCAGGTTAATAATCATATAAAGTCAAGTTTAGGAATTGGAGTACAGAACGTTTTCAGGTTTGGAGATTTTGGGGATCTATTCTTAAGGGGTGAGATAAGGTGGAATGCGATTGATAGCACTGCTAATGTTGGGGGGAGTATAACTAATCTTCTCGGGAATAGGTATGATTTACCGTTTGCTGTTGTAGGTGAGTATGGAGTCAAGCCTCTTGAGGGTTTATTCCTTGCTGTTGGCTTAAGGACGGATGTATGGTCGGTTGGAGATAGAAAGTATGACCCTATATTATCACCTTCTTTGAAAGGGTACTACTATATTCTACCATCACTTAAGTTTTCAGGTAATGTGAATAGGTTTTTCAGAGTGCCGACTTATGTTGAACTTTATTACTACGATGGTGTTGCGTTCGGGAATACAAATCTATCTCCAGAAGAGGGATGGAATTATGAAGTTAACCTTAACTACTATTTTGATGAAACGAAGAAAACATTCTTATATCTATCTGGCTTTTGGAGAGATAGCATAAATGTTATAGATTTTGCAGATGATAGGAACATTCCGGGACTTCTTTTCCAAGCAACTAACATAAGGTGGATAAGTGGTGGTGGAGTTGAGTTAGGATTTAACTTTGATACATCCAGTCTAGTTGGTGATGAGGGTAACTTTAAACTTTTCTATGCTTATTCAAAGTTTGACTCTGGCGTTCCTCAAAACTTCACCTTTAGGTATGACAAGTATCTAGAGCACCAAGCGAATTTGTCTTTGCTTCAAAAGTTTAGGGGCTTTGAAGGCTATCTACTCATTAGTTTCAGAAATAGGTTTGAAGGTAAAGATAGTAAAGGAAATCTTTTACCATATACTAGCTATACTTTGATAAATGGTAGAATTTCGTATGAAGTTGTGACTGGTGGTAGAATCTTTGTTGAAGGGTATAATCTAGGTAATGTCAAGTATGAAGATATAAATAGGGTTGAAATGCCAGGTAGGTGGATTTGGGCTGGTATTGAGTTTAATCTGATGTAAGGGCTTTTTCAAGTGCCTTTATGACCGTATAAATAAGAGGTGGGGTTGTGCGACCTCAATCTCTTTGTATTCATTATCAGATTACTCTCTCTGAAACTTATCTCTATACCCC
>JANXAC010000026.1 GCA_025061835.1 Spirochaetota bacterium | reverse complement strand
AACAAATCTTACAGGTCTAGTTGATGGTCATTACACGGTTTATGTGTATTCTGTAAATCACGCAGGTAATACTAGTTCAACACAGAGTTTGAACTTTTCAATCTCTGAAAGACCATCTGTGAATATATCTACTCCTTCAACAGGTATGTTTGTAACAAATCATATCATAAATGGTATAACTGTAAGTGGAACTTCCTATGATAATACAGGTGTTTCAAGTGTTTATATATCTACTAACATAAATGGTCCTTATGTGTTGGCAAGTGGAACTAGTAGTTGGTCTAGGACTTTCTACAACCTACCCGAAAGAACGAATTTCATATACTTTTACGCTGTGGATTTGAGTAATAATTATAGTCATACGAACTCAAATTATTTTATAGTTGATACTACTTATCTGGGTAGTGGTCAATACAACATAATAGGAGGACTGATAAAGGAAGTTTATGTGAAAAGTGGTGGTGGATATTTGACTATTGATATTGTGTCAAGCAATTTAGCAAACAGTAGTGGTAATCATTTCTTTGTGTTATTTGATATTACAAATCTTACAGGTGGTCATCAACCTTCTTCAACGAGTGATTGGCTTACTGGATGGGGTGATTTACACTTTACCAATGCTGCTGGAATAAATGCAGACCTAGTTGTATGGGGATGGGTTGATAATGTTGCAGGTTTGAATGGCCGAAGTGCAAAAAAGATATGGAATAATGGTGCAAACACACAAGATGTTATGACAACTATAACCTATTACCGTGAGTATGATGTAGTTTATACCTTCATAATACCTTATAGTTCAATAGGAACAGGTGCTAGTTCAGGACATGTTCTGAATGTTTATTGTTTCTACGGGAAGGCTGGGGGAAGTCCTGGTGCAAATGGCATGAAAACTATGTTTCCTTCAGGAGTGTCTGTAACAAATAACAACTATATAGTCAGAATAACCAACAAATCTGTGAATTATATCCTACATTGAAAGTTTGTTGTTTCTACTGCCTTATTTGGTATTATAAGGTAATGGGGTTTTGTGAGTCGTAATTTATCTTTACCATCTGATTTTACAATAGGTTAATTAGTATATCTCTATTGTTAGCAAAATTATCCAAGCAAGGTTTGGTTACAGTCTGATGTTATATCTTCTCTATTATCTCTTCCATTTCTACTATCATCTTTGAGAACTGTTTTTCCTTGTCTTTCTCTTCTTCAACTATCTCAAAGGGTGCTTTCTCAAGGAAATCCTTGTTTGAGAGTTTTGATTGAATGCCTTTGAGTATCC
This sequence comes from Spirochaetota bacterium, assembly GCA_025061835.1. Classification (NCBI taxonomy): domain Bacteria; kingdom Pseudomonadati; phylum Spirochaetota; species Spirochaetota bacterium. Next base: position 20,529 of record JANXAC010000026.1, on the reverse strand, counting down.
CTTTGAGCCTCTCTATCTCCTTTATGATCCTCTGTTTCTCTTTTTGAGTATCAATGAGTCCGGATACTGGAATAAGGACTGATACATATCTTCCTACAGCCCCAGCCTCACCAAAGTTCTTGGTAATCTTACCAACCTCAAGTATCTGTCTAGTTTTAGAGAGCCTTCTAATTATATCAATAAACACTTCATCTGATAGTATGTTTCTAACAGTGTTTTCGTACTCATCAAGGTTTATATTCACTCTGATGTCAACTTCTTCAGATGGTTTTATGTTTAGAATACCTCTTACCTGCCTAATGTTATACACGATCTCTTTTAGTATCTCAAAGGTCTCTTCTGCTTGCTTATTCTCAAGTTTTTCGTTAGGGGTCGGGTATGAAGAGATGATGAGGTATTCGTTATCTTTATATAGTGAAGGTATTTCTTTGTAGATTCTCTCGGTTATAAACGGCATAATAGGGTGTAGTAGTTTTAGGAACCCTGTTAGAATACCTAATAGTGTTGAGATGGTAATATCTCTTCTTTCGGTTGAGAGTTTTACTTTGGAGATTTCTATATACCAATCGCAGAAGTTATCCCAGAAGAACTCGTGTAGTATTGATGCAACATCACTCAATCTATACTCTTCAAATGCCTTATGAACCTTCTTCACTGTTGTGTTATAGAGTGATATGATCCATCTATCAACTATATCAATGTCAGCATTTATAAGTTCATCAAGTGTATAGAGTTTTTTAATCTGGTTTTTTAGGTTTTCGTAATTTGACAGGATGAATTTAGATGCATTCCAGATCTTGTTTGCAAACTTTGAACCAATCTTGAACTTTTCCATTGAGAGTCTCAAGTTTTGACCTGTTGGTGCGAGGAAGACTGAGGTATATCTGAGGGAGTCTGCTCCATATTCTTTGACAACATCAAGAGGGTCAATGCCATTACCGAGAGACTTACTCATCTTTCTTCCTTTCTCATCCAAAACTGCTCCGTGTAGGTAAATATCCGTGAAAGGTTTCTCTCCTAGAAATGAGTATCCAGCCATTATCATTCTTGCAACCCAGAAAAAGAGTATGTCTGCACCTGTCACCAAAACGTCGGTAGGATAGTATCTTTTGAGTTCTTCAGTCTTGTTGGGCCATCCAAGAGTAGAAAACGGCCAAAGCCAAGAAGAAAACCATGTATCCAAAACATCAGGGTCTCTCTTTAAGTTTGGGCTACCTGTTATCTTATCTCTCACTGCTATTGTGTATTTGTCTTCTACCTTCCTTAAAAATCCTCTACCTTTTCCATCTTCCAAGTTCATGTCAAAGTATTCTTTCAACTTTTTAGCGTCGTCAAGTATGTCAATACCTTTGCTGTCTTTTAAGTGTTCTTTGTGTATCTCCAAATACACTTCCTTTGTGCTTCTTTTGTGTTCCTTATTTGCATCAACGATTGAAGGAGACTTTAGGACTTCAAAGACTTCTTCTGGTGTAAATGTTTCACCAATTCTAGATGATACCCATAGGTCAAAGAGAATGTAGAATATGATAGGATACTCTCCCTTGTCCTTGAAGTCATCGTATTCAAAGATGTTGATATTGCCTTCCTCTGAATACCAAACGGGTATTCTATGTCCCCACCATATTTGTCTGGAGATACACCAATCTTTGACATTGTAAAGCCAGTTTAGATAAACCTTTTTCCATCTCTCTGGGTAGAACCTTATCTCTCCGTTTTCGGCTGCCTTTATCGCTGGTTCTGCAAGAGGTTTCATTCTCACAAACCATTGTTTTGAGACTTTCGGTTCAATTACAGTGTTACATCTATAGCAATGACCTACAGAGTGTTTGTATGGTTCAATCTTTTCAAGTAGTCCAAGCTCCTCTAAATCCTTGACAATCATTTTTCTTGCTTCAAATCTGTCAAGTCCTTGGTATTTTGGGGGAACATTTTGGTTTAGTGTAGCGTCGTCGTTAAAGATATCTACGAGAGGGAGTTTATATTTTCTACCTATCTCAAAGTCGTTTGGGTCGTGTGCTGGGGTTATCTTTAGACATCCTGTTCCGAATTCCATATCAACATACTCATCTGGTATTATAGGTATTTCTCTGTTTGCTAGAGGTAGGATAACCGTTTTGCCTATGATATCTTTGTATCTTGGGTCATTTGGATTGACTGCTACTGCGGTATCTCCTAACATAGTTTCTGGACGAGTTGTTGCTACAACAACATACTTTGACCTATCTTCGGAGAGTGGGTATCGTAGATGCCATAGGTTGCTTGATTTCTCTTCGTATTCAACTTCGTCATCTGCTAGTGCTGTTCCACATCTTGGACACCAGTTTATTATGTATTCACCTCTATATATGAGTCCTCTCTTGTAAAGGGAGACAAAAGAAGTGAGCACTGCCCTTGATAGCCCCTCGTCCATCGTGAATCTCTCATACCTCCAGTCGCAAGAAGAACCAATTCTCTTAAGTTGCTTTATAATAGTAGAGCCGTGTTCCTCCTTCCACTTCCAAACCTCTTTCACAAACTCGTCTCTACCTATCTCAAACCTAGTCTTGCCAAGTTTAGCAAGTTTCTTTTCCACCATATTCTGTGTCGCTATCCCTGCGTGATCAGTTCCCGGAACCCACAGAGCATCAAAGTTCATCATCCTCTTGTATCTTATAAGCACATCCTGAATAGTGTTATTGAGACCGTGTCCCATGTGTAAAACACTCGTTACATTCGGGGGCGGTATTGATATGACATATTTATCACCAGTTCCTCTTGAGTTATACAAACCGTTTTCTAGATATTCTTTCAGTATATCCTCTTCAAAACTTTGTGGATTATAAGTGTCCTCAAGCATACCAAACTCCCTAAAAGTGTTAAAACATTATAAAAGTGTCAGGTCTAACTTTATAAGTTAGTGTAGCATCTAGCAATAAGGTTTATACATTCAGGTGATCTACGGAATTTCCAATAACTTGCCTTTAGGTTCCACTAAAGTATTATTTGGTAGATTTTACTATACCTCATCCTCCTAGAGAATTGTGAGAAAGTATATACTCAATTTCTACAGGCGAAAAAGAAACTTCTCGTAATTGTAATCTGTTGAATTTCAATACTATTAAACGCAAACTCTATACAGTAAGTGGTTGTAATAGTTTTTGATTCTGCTAACTTCTGATGCGAGATAAAACGATAGGTCAAAGTCGTAGGTTTTTGAAAGTGTTGAGAAGAATGTAAGTGTGAAGAACTTTGTATGCCAAGTATCAGGAACTTTGAAAGGAGAGAAAACTACAACTTTGCTTCCTCTCTTTAGAAGTTCCTCAACCAGTTCCTCTATACCTTCAAAGTAGCAGTTGTTGAGAAATACAAACTTAGGAGTTTTTTCTAAAAATCTAACAGTTTCCAGATTGAGTTTGATATCTCCTAGATCAATACCACTCTCTTCTGCGTGTGATGAGATGAAGAGGAAGTCATTATCTTTACACAGGCTGATAAATTCCTGAATTCTAACTTTATCTTTTATTATCTGGGTCTCTATTGAGTTTTTGATAGTAGAGTAAATTTCATCAGTTTCCTTTGAAGAGTATCTAAACCTTTCGTCCCAAGAGTTGGAAATTAGTAGAACTCTTCGTATGTATCCTTTTTTTAGGTCAAAGTCAGTTGTCTCAAGATTGTTTGTGTTCATGATGGTCTTAACAAACATTCCAAGATTTTGGAAGGGTATCTCAAAAGGAATTCTAGGTTCTACTTTGTTTTCAAAGTATAGGACTTTAAACTTACTTAATACATTTAACATCTTTCTAGGTAGTAAGGTCTTTACAAAACTTATGAGTTCATTTTTGTTGTAGTTGTTGATGAGGTTTACTTTAAAAATTTCAGAAGTAGCACTAGATGATCCATTGAAACCAAATTTTTTTAATTCACCGTCATAGAATATTGTTCCTTCAAATTTCAGATTTTCGTTATTCTTTGAAACATTGAGGTAGATGAAGGTTGATTTGTATTTCCCTTTGAAGGATAGAAGGTTGTATATGAATTTTTTGTCTGTTCTAAACTCAACAGGTATTATCCTCTCATCTAAAGAGACCGGGCTGAATAAATTACTAACCTTGTTGTTTCTCTTTAGGAATAGTCCGTAATAGTTTCCGTTTTCGTATATCGCGAAGGGTTCGGATATAGAATATGTTTCAACCTCATCTCTTTTTAGGATATACATAGACGAATTTTATAAAAAGAGGTGCTTTTTTGTCATTTCTTTTTGAGTTATGGCTTTTTTCACTGTATAACTTTTTGGAGTTTATTGATAGGATACTTAAAAGGTCTTTAATTTAAAGAAAATAAACTCTGATCTCAAGACAACTTGAAAATATTCAAATTTCTTGATAAGAATTAGTATTGCTTATTAAATGGATATTCATGCAATAGAGAGACTGTTAAATTCAAATAAGGATATACTAATCCAGACGAATGACTTAAACGAGTTGCTGAAGGTAGTGAAGAGAAAATTAGATTATCCTTATGTTCTTAAACAAAATCTTTATCCACTCAGTCCATTTTCAAACTTTCTGATTGAGAATTTTGATGAAGCGATATTTGAGGAAATAAAGGTTAGTTATAGTCAGGATATATCTGACTATTTTTTGCGTTTGATAAATAACCAGTATTGTGATGTTCTAGATTTCTTTGATGAGTATTTTGACCTTAACGAATTCTTCGTCAAGAGAAATGAACTTTACACGCTTTTGAGTGATTACTTCATAAGGCTAGCAAACAAAATTAATATTAACCCTATAGTAGTTTGTGTTGAAGAATCATGTCTTTTCAAGGCAACAAAGAGCATATTGAAGCGTATATTTAAATCAAAAAATAGACCTAGATTAATAATTGTTGAGAAAATGTTCGTTGGTAATCAAGTTGAGGATTATTCTAGCAAGATTGAAAAGCATACAATACTGTTTGGCTCAAATAACTTAAAACAGACTAAAAATGTTAAGTTTAACAGAAAGTTATTCACAAAATACTACAGATGGATGTGTTGGGAGGTATGTGAAGAAATATCCAACAGGATGATAAAAAACTATCCTGATTTAGTGAAAGATGAAAACTTAATACTCAGAGTATCCTTATCTTTGGTAGGTAGTAATAAATTAGATGAGGCAATTGATTATCTAGTTGATTTTATTGAAACAGTTAAGGATAAGAGAAATTTCTTGAAGATGTCAAGGTTGAATAGAATGCTTGCTTATCTTTATGCTGTCTCACAGTCTAGGTGGGAACTTGCTAGCAACATTGCGAAGAAGGCTTATGAACTTGCTGTAATGTCGGGAGACACAAGAGAAATAATATTAGCCAAATCTCTTCTGTTCTTTTTGGGATTGTTGATTGGTGATGAACTCGTAGAATTGTTTTACTACCTGAAGGATAATGAAGAAAGTTTCAAGAAACTATACCACTATATGTCCAATTTTTACTACTTGTATATATCTATAAGAGATAAGGTTGGGATAAGTGAAGTTTTGGAGATATCTAAATCATCTGAGAAGTATCTTTTGGATGTGAGAGATAATTATAAGTTGTTGATGCATCACCATTTTGTAGCAAATGTTCTTGTTGAACTTGGAGACTTTGATGGTGCTATAAGACATGACCTTGAAGCAATTAGGTTGGGTAATAAGGTTGATGCTCCTAATATATCGCATATATACAATAGTTTATGTCATATATACTACACAACAGGTAGGTTTGATAAGGCTTTAGACTTTGGTGTTTTGGCGTTAAAGGAAAGTATCAGAGAAAATGACATAAAAGAAATATGTATGACATTAGTTAATCTAGCGTATATCTATATGATAAACAACAACTACAGTCTTGCGAATGAAATCCTAGAACTGCTTATGATAATAATGTCTAGTGCGAATATTCAGAAACTTCCTATACATTCCAATGTCAAACTTTGGGTTATGGATATGTATATAAAGAGGGGTATGGGTGAATCATCTGTGTTTTATGGTAGAATTCTATCTGTAAAAGATGAAGAGATGAAATTTTTGTCTAATGAAGACCTAGCATTCTACTACTGGGGATTATCAATGGTTACTGTTGATGTTAAAAGTAAGATTGAGTATCTTAAGAAATCATTGGATTTTATATCTAGAAATGAGTTTAAGTATGTAGAAGTTAAAATACTTAAGGATCTTATCGGAGTGCTTCAAAGCAATGGAATGCTTGAGGAAGCAAAAGATCTTGAAAATAAGTTTTTGAAGATAAGAGAGAATAATGAACTTTATGGAAAACTTCTCAGAACCGACTCCAAGGTTTTTAAATTGAAGCGTTTAAAGTTTCCTAAAGAGGTATTGGTAGAACGTGCAAGACACCATTACCAACTTGTGAAACTACAAAGCCACAAGAATGAGCTTAAATTTCTAAACAAAATTCAGGAGGTATTGATAAAAGAAAACAATGAAGAAAAGCTTTTAACTAGGATTACCAATATAATAAGAAACTCATTTCTTGTTGAAAAGGTAATATTGGTTGATGTTGATAAATCAAAGATAATATCTACTCATGAATTGTCTTCTTATGAAGAATCTCTTATAAACAAGATACGAACAGATGGCTCGTTAGCAAAGGATATTCTGCCTTACGAGAATAAGTGTATTATACCATTGTTATTTACTGATGGAAGTGTCAAAGCGTACCTTATACTTGTCAGTAGTGATCAGGGTCATTTTCTAGATGAAGAACAGATTTCTATACTGAGGATTTGTGCTTTGTTGGTATCAAGTAAATTAGAGATATTTAAGAATATTGAGAATATAGAGAGGCTTGCGAAGATTGACTCTCTAACGGGTGTGGGGAATAGGGTTGAAATAGACAATATTTTGATAAATGAACTAGAGAGATGTAGGAGAGTAGCTAATTACTGTTTCAGTATTGCTATTATTGATCTAGACAATTTTAAGTATTATAACGATACCTTTGGACATATAGTTGGTGATATGATAATAAGAGAATTTGCTAAGAGGTTGAAAAGTTATGTTAGGAAGATAGATTTTGTTGGTAGGTTTGGAGGAGATGAGTTTATAGTTATAATGCCACATACTAACAGGGAGCAGGCACTGAACGCTGTCAAGAGATGGTTTAAGTTGTTTGAGACTCCATTCTACAATGTAGTGATACAGACAGATAAATCTCAAGCAGTTGTTTCTTGTGATAAGTCATTATCAATGTCTGTTGGTGTTAGCGATATAATAGAAGCGAATTATGATATAGAGAGAATGTTTGTTTTAGCGGATCAGAGGATGTATATCTCCAAGAGGTCTTCTAACAAAATTAACTAGACTGAAATTAAAGGTTTTTGTTGGGAATATTTATAATTTGGACTTGTATGTCTGATGACAAAGATGTCCTTTTTGAAGCACCTAAGGTTTCAACTCCGATGATACGCCAGTATCAGGCGATAAAGGCAAAACATAAAGACAAACTCCTACTTTTTAGACTTGGGGACTTTTATGAACTTTTTGGGGATGATGCTTACGAGGCTTCAAGGGTTTTGAGTCTAGTGCTTACATCAAGGAATGAACTACCGATGTGTGGATTTCCAGCACACGCTTCCAGTAATTATATTTACAAACTTGTGAGGTATGGATACAAAGTTGCGATATGCGAACAACTTGAAGACCCTACTCTAGCAAAAGGTATAGTAAGAAGAGGAGTAGTCCAGATAATAACACCCGGCACTATTACGGATGAAGAAGCACTTGAGAGTAAATCAAACAACTTCCTTATCACGATCCACTCAATTGGTAATAGTCTCTTTGCGGCACTCGGAGATGTATCAACAGGAGAGATACTGATTGAAAGAGTAGCACTTTCAAAGAACATAGAAAAACTTTCAAGCGAAGAAGAGATATATTCATTGAAGAAAGAATTGAAGGAATTATTTACCAAGTACAAGCCATCGGAACTACTCATATCAAACACTTTACTTTCTAACCAACTGATACACTCACTGGTCTTGGAGTTTAAAAATTTAACGATAACATCCTATCCTGATTGGTTTTTCAATCAGGAGGAATGTGTAAGAATATTTGATAAGCACTCCAGAGGTGTTAGTCTTGATAGAGCGATAGGTAATGATGAAAAGTCGGTTATGGGGGCGTTGTTGAGATACTTTGAAGAGACGCAGATGTCTAGTGAGGTTGGAATATCAAGCATATCTTTCATTGATAACCGTAAGTATATGGAGATGGATGAATTTACAATAAGGAATCTTGAGATAGTTTCAAACTTACTTGATGGTAGCAAAAAATACACTCTCCTTGAAGTTATGGATAAGACAGTAACACCGATGGGTGGTAGATTACTACGCAAGATGTTGCTAAATCCTTCAATTGACCTAAATGTAATAAGGAATAATCTAGATAAAACAGAATTCTTCTTCAAGAACTATACACGGCTTGGTGAGATAAGAAAGATGCTATCGGAGATTGTTGATATTGAGAGAATAAGTAATAAGATACTATTCAGGAGAGCAACTCCTAAAGACCTTGTGAATCTGAAGAGTTCTTTAAGATCCTTTAATAGTTTGATTGATGAACTGAAAGATTATATGAGCACTTTCGCTATAGAGATACCGAAGAACTATATGGAGATTTATAACATCATAAACTCCGCTATTCTTGATGAGCCTAGTAATGTAGTTGGTGAGGGGAATGTTATAAGGGATGGTGTCAGCCAAGAACTGGATGAGATGAGGGAGATAAGTAGAAATACGAAGGAATACATTGAGAAGATACAGGAGAGGGAAAGGTTAAGGACTGGTATTCAGTCTCTTAAAGTTGGATACAACAAGGTAATGGGTTTTTACATTGAGGTGTCAAAGCCTAATCTACATCTTGTGCCAAAGGATTACGAGAGGAAGCAAACACTTGTGAGTGCTGAGCGATTTACAACTAATGAACTGAAAGAACTTGAGTATAAAGTTTTGAATGCTTCAGAAAGGATAGAAATGCTTGAGAAAGAAATATTTCAACATATCTTGGGTGAGGTGTCAAAGTATTATACTGAACTTAAGAGAGTATCAAATGTAGTTAGTGACATTGATGTGTTTTCTAGTCTTGGTTTGTTAGCAGTTGAGAATGATTACTGTAAGCCAGAGTTTGTTAATACTGATGAATTTGTTGTGAAAATGGGTAGGCATCCAGTTGTTGAAGCATATCTTCCGAAAGGTGAGTTTATTCCAAACGACACTTATCTGAACAACACAGACAGTAGAATAATAATACTAACAGGTCCTAATATGGCAGGTAAATCAACTTACCTTCGTCAGAACGCACTGATCGCGATAATGGCTCACATAGGTTCTTTTGTTCCTGCTAGGGAGTGTAGGTTAGGAGTGATTGATAAGATTTTCACAAGGATTGGTGCGAGTGATTTTCTTGCTCTCGGACAAAGCACATTCCTTGTTGAGATGATAGAAGTAGCGAATATTCTCAAAAACGCAACTCCTAGAAGTCTGATTGTTATGGATGAGGTTGGTAGGGGAACTTCTACATATGATGGTGTTTCTATTGCTTGGGCTGTGATTGATTACATTGCGAACAACCCACAAAAGTATGGCAAAACACTCTTCGCAACGCACTACCACGAACTTACTAAACTAGGTGATGACGAAAAAAGGGGAATAAAAAATTACACTATGGCTGTGAGAGAATATAAAGACGAGGTTGTGTTTCTAAAGAAAGTTGTTAAGGGGGTTGCTAGCAAAAGTTATGGTATCTTCGTAGCAAAGATAGCGGGTATATCAGATGAGATTATAAACAAAGCAAATGAGATACTATCATACCTTGAGAACACACAAAGGTTAGTCAAAGAGAAAGTTTCAAAAGAGATAGGTAGTAGTATTCAACCACCTCTGTTTATGTTTGATATTCCAGAAAACCTTAAGCAAGTGTCTGAATACTTAAAGCGAGTAGATATATTCTCAATTACACCTATTGAAGCACTAAAGATACTTGAAGAACTTAAGTCAAAAATTGGCAATTAAATATTCAGATTACTAGACAGGATTCTGGGTTTTCTGCTTTAACAACTCCTTTTGGTCTTGGGTGCTTGTTGGTCTCAAAATTTTGTTTCATACCAGTTTCCAGATGCTCGTAAGAAAAGTGTTTATTCTCCTAGAGTGTGGGGGAAAGAGGAGACAATTGATTTGGTTGTAGGTTTTGAACTTTATTGAGGCTTTGTATTTGGAGTAAAGAATTGTTTGAACTACTTGAACTGGAGATGTTGTGTTTTGAATTCAGTGAGTATCAGTGTTCAGAATTATATCGTGCTTTTGTATGTAAAACTGGTTTTTGTTATTCTTGCAATCACAATCTCAACGGGATGTAGTGCTAATGAAGATAACTTGACGGTTAGAATTCTATTTGCTGGTGATTTGATGCTTGATAGGGGAGTGAAGAGAAGTGTGTATAAGAATTTTGGTGGTAGGTATGAGATGCTATTTGTTGAACTCACCAACTATTTTTACAGTTTTGATACTCTGGTTGTGAACCTTGAAGGACCTATATCGGCAAGAGGTAATCAGATACCTAAAAAGTATAGTTTTAGGTTTGAAACGAATGTAGTTGAGGCTCTTAAGTTTGCTAATATAAGGGTTGTCAATCTGGCGAATAACCATATATACGACTGGGGGTATGAGGCTTTTTTGGATACTCTTTCTATACTCTCTTCAAATAACATAGGTTTCTTTGGGCTCTCTGACTTATCCAATACTTCAGTTCTTTATATCTTTGTCAAGACTAACGAATATTCAATAGTTAAAGTAGGTTTTCTAGGCTTTTCGGAGTTTTTCCCAGGGCTTGAAGCGAGCAAGAAAAGACCGGTAAGTATAGCAATAGCAAAGGATAAGTATATTAGGAAGGTAGTGCCTTCAGCGAAGAGTAATGTTGATTTTCTTGTTGTTAGTTTTCACTGGGGTGAGGAGTATAAAAAGACGAATAATAGGTTTCAGGAGGTTTTAGGTAAGTTATGTATAGATTTAGGTGCGGATATAGTTATAGGGCATCATCCACATGTTATACAGAACTACGAAGTTTATAGAGATAAATATATTTTCTATTCGCTTGGAAACTTTGTGTTTGACCAAAGGTTTTCAGAAGAGACTATGAAGGTTGGTTTGGTTGAGCTTGAGATAATAAAATCAGGGACGAATATATTAGCGAAGGTAGGTATCACAAACTTCTATCAAGACATTAAGACACTTCAGTTAAGGTCTGAAAGGTAGGGATTTGAAAGGTTGGTGTTGTTTCAAAAAGAATTAAAACGTGGATTACGAGAAACTGATGGAAGCGATAAAATTTTTTGGTCTCAAGGATAGGGTATCAATAAGGTCTCTTAAGAGGATCTACAGAAGTATGTCAAAAGATACTCACCCTGATGTTGGTGGTAGTGAGGATAGTATGAAGAAGTTAAATGAATATTACAAAACTTTGCTTGAATACCTTGAAAGATATGAGATACCGATAGACGAAGATGCTATAATAAGATCCTCACCTTCTGCTTTTGTCTACTTTCAATATCATAGGAAAAATGAAAAGGATGGAAGAGTAGGGTTTTGAGTATGTTTTACCGTGAGTTGTGTGATTTTGCGATTGAAACTGTTCTCAAGGCAGGAGCAATAGTAAAGGAAGGTTATTACAAGATACAGGAGCAGGGGATTGAGTATGTGTTGAAGGGGTATGCAGACCCTGTTACAGAGTATGATAAGAAATCAGAAGAACTGATAATAAATAGTATCCTTAAGAGGTATCCTAAATCAGGTATAATTGCTGAAGAGAGTGGTGGTTTATCTTCAGATAGTAGTTTGAGATGGATAATTGATCCTCTTGATGGGACTGTTAATTTTATACATTCCATACCTTTTATAGCGTTATCAATAGGAGTTGAGGTTGATGGTAAGGTTGTTGCTGGAGTAATCTACAATCCTATACTTGATGAACTTTACTATGCTAGTCTTGGTGGAGGTAGTTTCTTGAACAACAGAAGGATATATGTTTCTAAAAATGGTAGTCCTCAATACTCATTGACTGTGACGGGCTTTCCGTATCGCAGGGAGGGTAGGATTGAAGATCTTTTGAAGCCGTTAAGGGTTATACTCAAGGAACATCAGGGTTTCAGGAGGCTTGGGTCTGCGTGTATGGATCTTGCTTACGTGGCGAGGGGTAGTTTTGAGGTCTTCTACGAGGAGAGTTTGAAACCTTGGGACACTGCCGCTGGTAAGATAATAGTTGAGGAGGCAGGTGGAAAAGTTACAGACTACTACAATAACGAATACACAATATCTTCAACCACAATACTAGCTACAAATAACCTTATGCACGACTATATGTTGTCAATCCTTAAAGATGTTGTTGCACCTTGATTAGCAATTAGTTAGTATGGTAATTAGGGATACTGTTTTAGAAATAAAGAAACTGTTGATACACAATTACTAAAAGCAAATACCCCAGTACATTATAAACCTTATCTTTCTTGATTTGGAGAAATTTGAAACATTTTCTGTCAGGTCTAACTTCCGAATAGTATCTCGTCAATACCTTTTACGAAGGATTCTGTTGAGAATTTTTTCTTGACAAGCGATTTTATGTTTTCAAATATTTCGTCTCGTTGCTTGGTGAGGAAGTTGAATATTTTGTTCCATTCTGACACTATCTCATCAACGGAGTTGTAGAGTATTCCTGTTTTTTCCTGTATTACCATCTCTCGCATACCTGTTCTGTTTGCAGATATTACTGGAACTCCGACGGAATAACTCTCCAGTATTACAGTAGGTAAAGGGTCTACTTTGCTCGTTATCACTAGTGCAAGAGACTTTTTTATCTCTTCAATTACAGAATGTCTTGGTATATTATGCTTTATTTCAATATAATCTTTGTCTTTGACAGCATCTTGTATTATCCTTGAGTATTCTTCTTCGTAGTATTTATAAACCATAACTCCTTTTATCTTTACTCCGTTTTGAACTAGATTTTGGATTATCTCCACAAACTCAAGAGGATTTTTTCTTCCTTCAAGGCTTCCTATCCAAACTAGTTTATTTTCGTAGTCTCCCTGTCTATGAATATTTGAAGTTTCAATACCATTATAAATAACTACTACTTTATCCTTTAGTTTTTCTCCTAAGGATTTTTTGACCTCATTTGAAGCTGCGATTACAGTGTTTATTCTTTTCTGAATTATCTTCCTTATATAGTTTGATGTGAAACTATTATCTAGTATATCTAGAATGTGTAATACTACTTTCTTTTTACCCTTTATGAATGGCATATATAAGCAGTCATAAGTATTCTTTCCGAGTATAACATCCACTTTCTTTAACATTGATAGTATTTGAACAGTTATTCTACCTATCATTACTAGGACTATCTTGGTTAGCAGTAGAAGAACCTTTAAGAAAGATTTGGATTTTTTGACACCTAGTTGTGACAGAAAAGGTGACATGAAGATGTTTTTGGGGTTTAATCCTGAATTGACTAGAAACTCTTTTGTTTTACTGTCTGGACATATTGCCAGAAACTCAGTATTTGTATATTTTGTGTTTCTCAAATAGTTTTGTAGAACGTATTCCGCTCCACTTATAGTGTTACCAGAGAAGACTATTAGGCATTTCATCGTTTCTGACGAAAATTTTTTATATTTTATAAACTCTTTTTCTAGTTCAATTGTTTCTTAGAATTGTCTTGAGTATTATCTGGAAAGTAGATTGTGGATTTTTGATAGGATAGATCTATGTTTTTTAAAATTAAGGACTTGATATAATTATGTCGTTGATAAAGAAGAACTACATATACAATCTTTTGATGAACTTTTCTAGTTTGCTTATCCCTCTAGTAACATTCCCTTATGTAACTAGGGTGCTTGGACCTGAAAGTATTGGTAAAGTGAATTTTGCTAACTCTATAGTGGAATTCTTCACATTGTTTTTCCACTTTGGTATCTATCCTTATGGTGTTAGAGAATTATCAAAAGTAAGAGATAATCAAGTGCTTTTCAACAAAAGATTTTCGGAACTGGTTATAATTAACACTTTCTTAGTATTTTCTTTACTAATCTTGTTTGTAATAACAGTGGAACTTTTTGACAAGTTTAAGTCTGAGAGATTACTTTTTTATGTCGTAGGATTGAACATAATTATATTCACATTAGGTTTTGATTGGCTCTTTATATCTCGTGAGAATTATTCTTATGTTTCCATCAGGATGATAATAACTAGATTGATAGGTGTAGTTCTTCTTCTACTTCTCGTTACAAAAGAGCAGGATTACATTCTATATGCGTTTCTGGGCCTCTTTATAGGTGGTCTGGTATCATACCTTATAAATCCTTTCTTCTATCGTAGATATGCGAGTCTATATCTATCAGATATAGATCTACTACAGCATATCAAGCCTCTAGTTCTAACTTTGATAGTGAGCTTTTTGACTAGAGCTTATCTGAATTTGGATGTGACTACTTTAGGTTTCTTGTCTAACTATGAAAGTGTTGGATTTTATGTTGTAGGATTGAAAATAGTATTGTTATTTCAGAGTCTTGTTTTGTCCTTTTCTAGTGTTATTGCTCCTAGAATAGCTTACTATTCTGAATCAATGAATAAAGAGGAGATTAGAAACTTTGTTAGAAAGTCAATAGAGTTTGCTTGGTTTCTATCGGCCCCGATACTCTTTGGCATACTTATTCTGTCACGAGAGGTTGTAGTCGTTGTATCTGGGATGGATTTTATATCTTCTGTTCCTGTATTGATTATCATTTCAGGTATTTTCATTACGACTCCTATCTTATCTGTATTAAGTCAGTATCTATATTACACTGGAGGTGAAAAGAAATATATAAAGTTTGTGGTAACACCTACCATAATAATTTCTTTAATCTTGTATGCTATATTAATACCTTCTTACAACTACATAGGTGCTGCTATAGCTAGAATAATTTCTGAAATAGTTCATTTTTGGTTATATGTTATTTCTACCAAAGAAGTCGGTTTAAAAAATATCTTTTCAGTAAGAAGTCTCAAATATCTGGGAATAGGACTAATTATGTTCGTAGTTTTGTTATTGTTTGGTAAATTAGTAATCATTGACTCTGCGTTAATAAAAATCATTACTTACACCACAATAGGAGGTGTGATATATTTTGGCGTAAACCTTATTACTAGAGACTATTTTGCGATGGAGGTTATTAAATTTGCTCATAGTTTGATATTTAGGAGGAGTTTATGAGAGTTTTGATTGTGCCTTCGGGTATTCCTGAGGATTATTCAGTCCAGATGGCTAATGCTATATCAAGGAAAGGGGTGGAAGTTGGAATTGTATTGAAAGAGTCTTCGTATAATGAGATTGAACCATTCTTAAGTCAGAATCTATCTGTCTTTAAGATACCGAGAGAACCTTTTGGTTTGCTTAGAACTATACATAGAATTATCAGATTTAAACCAGATATCGTTCATTTCAACGACGGTGTTGACAATGTTTCTATACTAATGCTTATAATTTTCTTGTTTTCAAAAGTTAGGATAGTTACTACTTTTCACGATGTTATAATACATCCTGGTGATGAGAACCTTAAGAAAATAGTAGTCAGGTACATATTAAGAAGGAAGTCAAGAAAAATATTCGTTCACGGTAAGGTGTTAAAAGAGGAGTTCGTTAGAAAATATAAGGTTAGTGACGATTTTGTAGTTTCAATAGTAATGGGTAATCATAACTCGTCTTTGTTTGAATACTATTCAAAAGACAGTGGTAATGTTGTTAAAGATAAGAATACTTTAAACATTCTGTTTTTTGGATGGATTGCTCCTAGGAAGGGGGTGGATATATTACTTGAAGCAGTATTGGAACTTGTGGAAGAAGGTTACAAAAATCTCAAGTTGATAGTTGCTGGTAAGGTTGGTTCAGGATTTGGTTACAATGAGTTGGTTGATAGGATAAACAAACTTTCGGGTGATGAGCGCCTTAAGGATATCGTTGAGATGAGGTTAAGGTATATTCCCTGGAATGAGGGAGGACAACTCTACAAGTGGGCTGATGTAGTAGTTTTGCCTTATACTGAAATTTCTCAAAGTGGTGTTGTAGGTATTGCTTATCACTTTTCAAAACCTGTTATAGCAACAAATTTAGGTGCTCTTCCTGAAATAGTTGAAGATAAGCGCACGGGCTTGCTCATAGATGGAAGCAGTGTACATTCCATTAAAGAAGGAATTAAGTCGTCAATAATTTTCTTATTAAACAACCCGCAAAAGATTGAGGAGTTTGGCAAGAATGCTAAAAACTTTGTGGAAACTGAAATGAATTGGGATAGAATTGTGAATACTATTATAAATTCTTACAGTGAATTGGACTGATAGGTTAAGTCTTTCAAAGTTATTTATTGAGTAGAGCTGTAAGTTGAAGGTATTCAAAAAGTTGCTGTATATCTCAATTATAAAATCTTTTGTATAGGCAATCAAGATTAGTTGTGGGAATACATCTCGGGAAAAACATCTACATCTCAAATATACACTACCGTCTGAAGAATTCGGGAGAGTTGAGAGATAGTATTAATAGTAAAATACTTGTATTACATACATTTTTCGAACACCTTCATACAAGATTGAGAATTATTCACACAGGTAAATAAAATTTGAAATATGAAAAGGAAGTTTGTCACTTTGATGGGGTTTACCGATTATGTTGATCTTGTAAAGCCACCGGGAATGATACCATTTAAGGTGTCTCAGAAACATGGTTACAAATCATATATCGTCCTATCATAGGATAGATGACAAACGATTTACAGATTATAGGAATGCTGTAAAGGGACTAAGAGTTATCAAACTCAAAGATCGCGGCAAGAAGTTTAGGATTGATATATCTCTTCTTAAGTTCTTAGTACGAAATGCCAAGAATATAGATATCCTCCACAGGTTTTTATACACTATTGAAACTATGTTCTACGTCATACTTTACAAGATACTTAACCCTAAGGGTATAGCCTATGTAACACTAGATAATGATCTCTCAACTCTTAAAGACTATCCATACTCGCTATTACCCAAATATCCAGAAAGAAAACTTAGAAAGATTCTCAGAAACTTTTTTGTTCACAAGATTCTAGAACCGATTTTCTTGAGACTTGTAGATTTACTTTCAATACAGGTCGTTGATGGCTTGGAAATTCTTAGAAATATATACAAAAAGCATAGAGATAAATTCTTTTACCTACCTTACGGTATTGACGATGAATTTGTAAAACTGGAAAACATACAAGTTAAGAGCTTTGATCAGAAAGAAAACATAATACTCACTGTTGGTAGAATAGGCTCAAGACAGAAGAACAATGAAATGCTGTTCAATGCTTTGGAAAAGGTAGATTTGAAGAATTGGACTGTTATGATTGTTGGACAAATTGTTAATCCTGAATTTGAAAAGTTTCTTGAAGAATTTTTTCTCAGAAATTCACATCTCAAAGAAAAAATTGTCTTTAAGGGACACATTAGCGATAGAAAATCAATTTACAATCTTTACAATATATCAAGGATATACGTTCTAACATCTTTGTTTGAAGGTTTAAATCTATCAACAATAGAAGCAGGTTATTTTGCTAACTATCTGATTATTACGGATGTAACTGGTGCTAAGGATATAACAAACAATGGTGAATTTGGTGATATAGTTGGCATAAACGATGTAGACGGACTAGCTAGGAAACTCCAGTTTGCTATAGACAATCCAGATTATGTCAGGGAAAAAGGAGAAGAAATAAGGCAACATGTGTTGAAGAACTTCTTGTGGGATAATATTGTGGATTTACTAGAGCAAGAAATAAGGAATGTTCTATCTAGAAGAAATAAATGAGGTTCATCTGGACATAATTAGTGTAGTTTAATGTTTTTAGGAATTTTGGCTATACATACTCTCTTGTATATAACTCTGCTTTTGTCATACTTCCGTGAATTAGTGCTGGAGGATTTATATGCACACATATAGTAGAATAACCTTTTTTGAGCAACAATCTACCTAGATGATCAACTATTCTGTCAGGAGGGAGTAACCTCAAGTATGGTGTTTCAAGAAGTAAGTCTAGGAATACTTTTGCTGTTTTTGAACTTATCATGTAGGAGCAAGTAGTGTTTGATACTATTCTGTCAAAGAATATCTTGTCACCATCTCTTTTTATGATCAACTTATCTATCTTTAATTTGTTGAGATCAACACCATTTGCTAAGTCTACATATAAGATTTTATCATCATTTTCTTTCTCAAGTTCCTTTGAAAACTCTATTATCTCCTTTATCTTATGGATACTATCTTCATCTATTATGGCATCGTCTTCAAATATTATTATGTAGTCATTATCTTCGGCTAGGATGGACCACAACCTTATGTGTTTATCAGATAACATAATCTCAAAGTTGGCAACTCTTGTGAGTTTAGAGAATCCGCCTTTTAGTAAATTAATCAGCCTTATCAGAGTGAAATTGAAGGATTTTATTGTGGGTAGTTTTATTTTTAGATATTTATGTAAAAACATTTGGCATTTCCACATAACGAATTCCCTATTCAGGTGCCATGTAATACTGCGATTGGAATTCACATCTGGTTGAAAAGACACAGGTAAGAATCTAACTTCATAGTGGTCTTTTAAGAAGTTAGCTAGCTCTAGAATTTTTGGTAAAGATAAGTTATTCCTTTTCTCATCATTGTTGTGAATAAAACCTATTCCTACTCTAGTTTTCATATCGTTGTTATAACTGTTTCAAGTGTAAGTTTTCAACTTTCGCATAATACTCTTTATTTTATGTTTGTTATCAAGAGAAATTTACTTTCTAGACTTAGTTCTAGCTATCTCGTTTTCAAAAACATCTAATGCTCGTTTTACGATGTCATCCATATCGTAATACTTATATTCAGCAAGTCTTCCAACTAGGAGCAGGTTTTTATACTTTTTGGCTATATCAAGGTATTTGTTATAAGCCTCTCTTGAAGGATCGTCAAAGAAAGGATAGTATTGGATGTCTTGTTTAGGATCGTATTCTTTAGGATACTCTTTGAGTATGACTGTTTTATTTACGCTTACTTTCGGTTTGTGGATGTGCTTGAATTCCGTTATTCTAGTGAAATCGTAATCATTAGGGTAATTTACAACGCTTACTTCCTGAAAGTATTCTTTATCAACAACCTCAAAATCAAGTTTTAGTGTTCTGTAGTTTAAGTAACCAAACTTATAGTTAAACAATTCATCAATAGCCCCTGTGTAGATTAAAACGCCTTTGAACTTCTTGCCGAATATTCTAATACCTTCATCACCAACGGATCCTATCTCTTTGAAGGATGTATTGAGCATTAGTTTTATATTTGGGGTTTTTAAGAGATTAGTGAAGATTTCGGTATATCCGTTAACTGGAACGAATTGATACTTATCACTGAAGTATCTATCGTCATAGCCAATAACGACTGGGACTCTAGCGGTTACGGTTTTATCTATCTCTTCAGGTTTTTTGCTCCATTGTTTAGCAGTATAGTTTTTGAAAACTTTCTCATATACAAAGTTAGCGAATTTCCTTATGTGTTCGTCTTCGCTATCAATAAGTTCTAGTATTGGGATTCTTTGATCTAATTCATATTTTTCTAATAGTTTCTTCTTTATAATCTCAGATAACTCTTTTGGGAAAAGAGTCTCAAGTGATGTGAAGTTAAAAGGTATGGGAACTTTTTTACCATCAATATAGCCTAGAACTCTGTGTTGATAAGTCTCAAACTTGGTGAAGTTCTCAAGGTATCTAACAACCTCATAGTATGGAGTGTGAAAAAGATGGGGACCATACTTGTGCAGTATTATTCCGTTTTCTTCCTTCTCATCGTAGCAGTTTCCTCCAATATGATGTCTTTTGTCAATAACTAATACCTTTTCGTTAAGAGTTTTTGCTATCCTTTCGGCAATTACACTACCGGCAAAACCAGCACCAACTATTACATATCTGAACATGAAATACTCCAAATGAAGTGTAATTATTATTTTGTATCTACATTAGAAGTTGCCACTTGATTGGTATCCGTGCAATAAATTCCAAAATTTGAGAGTTATTTGGGTGTAGTTAATACTTTTGGTGTCTATCAAGTGTTGCTCTAGCAAATAACTACAAGTCTGTTTTCATATGCGCATGATACTCCACCAGAAACTGAAATGGAAATAGGTTTTTTGGATATTTCAACATAGGAGTCTGGCGACACAACCTGAGGAAGAAGGAGATACCTTGTTAAGTAGATGGTGAGACCAGGTAGTAGAACACACTCACTCTCTCAAAAACATACCTTGCTTTCCGTGATAGAGGGAGTGTGTTGAGAGTATGAGGCATACTCTTGCGAAGTTGTAGGTATAGGAAGAAGGATAGGAGCAAATTCATGGCGATAATCTGGAGGATAGCGAAGTTGAATGCAGAGGTGGGGTTGTGCGACCTCAATCTCTTTGTATTCATTATCAGATTACTCTCTCTGAAACTTATCTCTATACCCC
>JANXAC010000025.1 GCA_025061835.1 Spirochaetota bacterium | reverse complement strand
AAATCTTTCTTTCTCAAGAGTATCTATATCCAAAACCTCAGATTTTATAAAATAATCCAGTTGCTCCGATAGGAATTTCTTTAAATTTTTGTGGATAAAGTAGTCCTTTGTATTTTTTGCAGTAAAACGATTTAATTGATAAAGTAAAAGTGGTTTACCATCTTTGTATTCTTTACAAAGAAAATCTTTTAAAGGCTTTTTAACCTTGCTTAAAACATATTCATAATTTTTTTGATTTATCTTTTCCTGTTTTGATTTATTGCTCCCACCCTCTACATCATAATGCTTTACTTCTTTATCTGTTAGTTCCCTGTATTGAAAACGTATAATTAGCAATTTTTCACTGTCCACAACTTCTGCTGGATTTTCATCATCAAGAATAAAAAATCTTTCTTTAGTTGCTTTATTTGAGCCTAACTCTTCCTTTGCTTCTACAGTCCTAAATATAACCTTAAACTCTCCTGCTTTAAAAGTATAATCCCTAAAAAGCAACCCTGTCTTTATATAATACTGGTCTTGGTTTGCCCAGTAGAGTTTTACCTCTTCACCATCATAGGGAATTGCGTATTTATGCCTTTTTATAGAGTAGCGATATTGCGGAATAAAATCTCCCTCTTCATAATAACGAGAGAAAAAATTATAAAGGTCATTAAAAACCTGAGATTTTATCTCATCAATCCTATCTACTTCTTCTTTCTGTGCCTTAATCGTTAGAAATTCTTGTGCAATAGGCGTATTTTTGAACTCATCTTTAATATCACCTGAAGGTGTAAAAGCAGCCTTACCTAAACTTTGGATAACTTTTTCTTTTACTTTTTCAAACCTCTGATCTATTTTCTTTAACCTTTCATCCTTATGTTTTGCAAAAGCATTTTCAACCTTATTTACAAGTTCTTCATCAATAAATTTCTTAATTTGTTCTCTTTTGTAATTCAAAATTCGGTATATTCCGAAATCTAAGTCAGATGAGTCAAATCGGAAAAGATCTTTCAACAGGTCCTGAAACTTTTGAGTAGCATCCTTAGTCAAGTTCTCTGTCTTTTGAGTATCGTTCATAATTAAGTCCCCTGTCTTTAGCAACGATGCTAGGATTATTAAACACATCTACCTAACATTCAAGTTTAGATTTATCAGTTTAGCCTAATAATCTAGCAAAAATACAAAGTTTTTATTTTTGAGTTAGTTATCTATTCGTATCTAAGTTTGTTTTTAGAGAGTTGTTATAATTGAGGTTTTACATCTTATCCACATACTGTGTAGATTTATCGTAAAAGTGCTAGAAGAGTCTTGTTTCTCGTTATTGGGTAGTTTGAAGTGATCAACAGATTTAGAGTTGTAGTATCATATTAGTGTATTGTTTGAGTTCAAGGTATATTTCGTTGTTTGTTATAGTAATTTTCGTATTGTTGATAAGGTCTAATCCAGTCTTGTTTGACACAATTTTTAGGATTTCGTTATCAATGTATATTGTGGTGTTAGTTTCTGAAGGGTAGGGGTAGACTATTATTATGTATGCGTTTGTGTCGCTATATCGTGCGAAAGACACAACTCTTCCAAAAGTTGAGTTTGTTAATACCTTTATGTCTCCGTATATCAAAGTCTTGTGTTTATTTCTTATTGATGACATTTTCAAGAAGTGATTGAATACCGAGTTTTTGTCATTTTTCTGTGTTTGAAGATTTATGATAGGATCAGGATTTACGTAGGTCCAAGGTGTACCTGTTGTGAAACCTACCTTTTCTGAATTTTCCCAAACCATCGGGTCTCTGTATGCCATATCCCCCCTAAGGTATGGAGAATTGACCATCCCAAACTCATCTCCGTAATAGATGAAAGGATTACTAGGTAGTGTGAAAAGAATGGTGTAGAACATTTTTAGTCTTTCAAAGTTTTCAGGTCTTCTTATTAATAAATTATGAACTCTTGTTACATCGTGGTTTGATGAAAACGGATAAAAGAACTTCCAGTTTTTGACAGACTTTGTTAAGTTAAGCATTCCTTGGATGTATTGACTGAACCTACCTACTTTAGGACCAAATCCTACTGTTGATGATATTGTTTCTCTTAACTCAAAGTCAAAGCATCCATCAATTGCGTCTTTATATTTATACACTGTTTCATTCGCAGTCCAGACTTCACCTATGTTGAATGAGTTTGGATTGACTTTCTTACAGAATTCATTGAAGTTTTTAACTACTATGATGTTTTCGTCAGTGTCTGCTTGTCCTTCACCTGGTCCAGTTTCAACGAGGTATCTTATCGCATCAAGTCTAAAACCTGCTACTCCTATCTCAAGCCAGTATCTTGCTATCTTGTATATTTCATTCACAACGTTAGGATTTCTGAAGTTCAAGTCTGGCATGCCACTCCAGAAAGCACTGTAGTAGTACTCCTTTCTAACTCTAGAGTAAGACCAAACCTCCCAGGGTGAATTACCTCTCGTCCAAGGTTTTGACCATCCTATCTTACCTTCAATGTTTGGTATCTTATCTACCCAGATATACCAATCGTTGAAGAATACATCTTTCTGTTCAGATTTCTTGAACCATTCTATTTCACTAGATGTGTGGTTAATGACTAAATCAAGCAATATCTTTATTCCTCGTTTGTCTGCTTGCTTTATTAGTTCCTTCATATCTTCCAGTGTGCCGAGTTGAGGATTGACGTTGTAGTAATCTGTTACATCGTATCCGTGATAGGATGGTGATGGAAATGTGGGATTGAGCCAGATGCCTCCGACGCCAAGCGACTTTATGTAGTCTAGTTTTTGAATAATACCTCTTATGTCCCCAATACCATCTCCATCCGTATCGTAGAAACTTCTCGGAAATATCTGGTAGAAGGTTGTCTCTCTATACCACTGTGCGAGCGAGTTTGTGGTTAATAGTAGGATTGGTAGGATTAATAGTAGGATTGATAGGATTACTAGAAAGATCTTATTCATAGGATTAGTATGAAGATTGGATTGTATTGATTTCAAAGATGTTGTAAAATTTTAAGATTTTTATCTGTGAGATCTATCTCTTTGCCTGTTGTTTGTATGGAGTTATTATATGTAGTCATCCTTTGTAAGTTTCATCGTGTTTGCCATTTCTTAAGTGCTATACAAAGTTTTTGTTGAAAAGAATATTCACTTGTAATCATTATGAAACGATAATTATAATTGAGTATTGGGGCAATGAAGTTGGTTTATCTTGTTTTCATAATAGTTTTATTCAATAGTTTTTGCTACACTTCTGAAGGTTCTGTAGTTAATTCTATCTTCAATGTTGGGATGAATGCTTACAATAGGGGTGATTACGATACTGCTATCAAAAACCTTGAAATAATATACAACGAGTATCCAGAGTCTCCTCTTTTTCCGAAGGCTTGTATGTATCTTGGGTATCTATACTACGACATAGGAGACTTGGAGACATCTAAAAAATACCTCAATACGAGTATCAGAGCGAGTAGGAAGGGTAGTGAAGTTTGGAAGAATGCTATGAAACTTCTAGCAGTTGTTTATTATGAAACTGGAGACCTAAATAGGTATGAAAGAGCTATGGAAGAAATCGGTAGATATAATAATCTAGCAACTAGAGATTTACAAACTAGACAACAAGAATATGATAGAAAAGAATTCAAACCCCAATCTCAAAGAACTTTTCCAACAAGACAAACTCAAAAGAATATACCTAAAGGAGTTCAGATAACAAACTATATAACGAATATTGTTTTCATAACAAACACTAATGAGCAGGTTATAACCATAACCAATTATTTAACCAATTTGGTTATCAAAGATACGCAGTCTTTGCCAGAAATAAAAGAAAAGGTTGATGAAATAACCAAAAAGGAGGAAGAACTAGAAGAACTCAGCAGACTTACCGATGTTAAAAACAGGCTTCTGAAACTCAACGAGAAGATACTTATGCTACAAGAGATATTAGACAGAAAAGCGAAGGAGGAGAAATGATCTTGAGAGTTGTTTGTATCCTTTTAAGCGTATTGATTACCGCAGATTTGTATTCGGCTATAGTGGATTTCAAAAATAAGTATCTGAACCTAGCTTTTGATGATGTTAACTATAGGTTTTCGCTTCAGAGAGAGTTTATACCATCTAAAGAATACTCAAAAGATTTACTTTTTTTCAATGTACCTCCAACATCCTATATTCTGGTTAATGTTGATGGTCTTTCTTATAATCTCAATGAAGGTAGGATAATTATACCTCCTTTCACAGACTCTGATGGTGTTTTTAGGTTTGTATGTGAAGTTCAGGATATTGTTGTTTCAGTAAGGTTCTATTTTGAGAAGAATGAAAGCAGTGGTGTAGAGGATGCTTTGAGTATTGAGGTTAGTTTAAGTAATGCAGGTAACAATCAGAGGAGTGTCGGTGTTAGGTATCTACTTGATACAGTTTTTGGTGAAAATGAAGTCAAACCTAAGTTTTACATTGATGGTAGAAACGCCATAGATTATGAACTATTGGTGGATAGAAATAATATGATTTCTTATGTTGTATCTTCATCTGACATAAATGGTGTAAATAACCTGTATATCAACTGGAATAGAGAGCCGAGTAGAATAGTATTTTCAAACTGGAGAAAGATAAACATAGCAAACTGGTCGGTTGAGCCTTCGTCTTTCCTGCGGTATAGGTTTTCTGAAACGAGTGGTGAGGATGCTGCTGTTGCTATATTCTTTGAGGGTTTTTCGCTTAAACCGGGTGAAATGGAGAGGATGAGAGTAGTTTTATCAACATCTATGTATATGCCCTCTCGTCAGAGTGTTGAGAAAAAGGTAGAAGAGCCAAAACCTCAAGATGTTGTTCAAGCGGTGAAAGATGAGCCAAAAACTGTAACTACCGAGAAAGTTGTAGTAGTAGTGACAAACTATGTATTTCTTACGAATGAGATGCAGACTACAAGGACTCAAGAGGTTGTGCTTCAGAGAGAAGTTCTTGCAACAAATGTTGTGACTAATGTTATTACAAACATAGTTCCTATAACTCAGACGCAGAATGTGTATCAGCCAGTTGTCTATCAAGGTGATGAAGAGATAAGGAAAAAAATATACGATATGGAGAAGAAGATTGATAAACTTTTTGAGGGTATGAATACCTTATTTACACAACTTACGAATGTGCGTGTTCAGGAAGAGGTTAAGAAGGATAAGCAGATTGAGAGAGATGTAGCGGATATGAAAAGAATTAGAAACATAATGGTAAAACTTTCAAAAACATTGGATAACATTGAAGAGAGAGTTAGCATGATAAACAAGTATATAGAGATAAGAAAGAGATTTGCTGATAAAAGGATAGTTGTATATACTGATGAAGAGTATAGAAGGGATCTAAAATTGATAGATGAGATTTCTACACTACTTGATGAGATAATGAAAGAGATTACTTTAAAATAGGTCAATAAGGTGTCCCATCTTTTCAACTTTTACTCTTATATACTTTTCATTGTATTTGTTTATGCCGACTACGATCGGTATTCTCTCATTAACGATTATGCCATACTCTTCAATCTTTCTGATTTTGCTAGGGTTGTTGGTCATAAGTCTTATGCTTTTTACTCCTAAATCTTTCAGTATTTGGTATGCTACACCATACTCTCTAGCATCATCAGGAAAACCAAGTTTCCTATTTGCTTCTACGGTGTCGTATCCTTGGTCTTGTAGTTTGTATGTTTTTATCTTGTTAAGTAATCCTATCCCTCTACCTTCTTGTCTTAAGTAGATTAGAACTCCTTCTCCTTCCTCTTCCATCGTCTGAAGAGCGAAGGCAAGTTGATTACCACAGTCACATCTTAGAGAACCAAGAATATCACCAGTGAAACATTCGGAATGTATTCTTACTATTACATTTTCTTTGTTTCTTACATCTCCCTTAACTATTGCTACATGCTCTTTTCCGCTTATAAGTTCTTGATAACCTATTATCTTGAAGTTACCGTATTTTGTGGGTAAAAATGCGTCATCAATTCTTTCAACTAGTCTCTCGTTCATCCATCGGTATTTAACTATCTGACTTATGCTAATTATTTTTAGGTTAAACTTTTTAGCAATCTCAAAGAGTTGTGGTCGTCTTGCCATTGTTCCATCTTCGTTAGTGATCTCGCATATCACACCTACTGGATATAGACCTGCAATCTTTAGCAAGTCAACTGTTGCTTCTGTGTGTCCTTGTCTGGTTATCACTCCGCCTTTTCGTGCTTTGAGAGGGAATACATGCCCAGGTTTGTTAAAATCTTCAGGTCTTGCATCAATGGAGGCAAGTTTTCTAATAGTTGTGCTTCTATCGTATGCTGAAATGCCTGTTGTTGTGCCTTCTTTTGCGTCAACAGATATAGTAAACCACGTTGAGAAAGTATCAGTATTTTCATCAGTCATAAGGTAAAGGTTAAGTTTGTCAGCGAGTTTTGGGTCCATAGGCACACATATAAGCCCTCTTCC
The DNA here is from genome assembly GCA_025061835.1 of Spirochaetota bacterium. NCBI lineage: Bacteria > Pseudomonadati > Spirochaetota > Spirochaetota bacterium. Next base: position 15,972 of record JANXAC010000025.1, on the reverse strand, counting down.
TTCCTTCATCAGAAAGTTTATCATCTCTGGTGTTGCGAACTGTCCTGCTCCTACGAAATCTCCTTCATTTTCTCGCTTCTCATCATCAACAACTATTATTAATTTGCCGTTTCTCAAGTCCGATATAGCCTCTTCTATAGTGTTGAACGTAAGATCCACATATCCGTTAGACATAAATACCCTCTACACAGTTTTTAAATATAAGCAAATGTTATATGCTTGTCAATTATCTCAAGAGATTAATAAGCACCTTGGCTTTTGAAAACTGCTGGTATGGTTTTAAGGATTATAACTATATCAAGCCAGAATGACCAATTCTCAACATACCAAATATCAGTTCTAACTCTAAAGTTGTAGTCCATTTCATTTCTTCCGGAAACTTGCCAAAGTCCTGTAATCCCTGGTCTTACTGCGTAGTAGTAAAATTTTGCTTCATCTTTGTAATATTTGTCTATTTCTTCTTTAGTTATTGCTCTAGGTCCTACTACACTCATATCACCTATTAAGACATTTATAAACTGCGGTAGTTCGTCAAGACTTAACTTCCTTATTATTGCGCCAACCTTTGTAATTCTTGGGTCATTCTTAAGTTTTCTATATTTCAGCCATTCCTCTCTTTTTGATGGGTCTTTTTCTAGTATTTCGGTGAGTCTTTTTTCAGCGTCTTGATACATACTCCTTAGTTTGTAGCAGTAGAATTCTTCCCCGTTCATCTTTACTCTTCTTGATTTGTATATTGGCCATCCGGGTGATTCAAGAATTATCAGAAGTGAAAGGATTCCTATTATCGGAAGGCTTACCACGAGAGCGAATATACTAAAAATAATGTCAAAGGCTCTTTTGAAGAACCTGTTTATAGGTATCAGAAGGTTATTTCTAAGTGATATGAATGGAACATTTTGGTTGATTATGAACATCATCTCACTGTTGAGTAATGGCATACTGAAAATGTTTGGAACGACCATCATCCTCCTTACCGACGAGTGTATGCTTGATACTAGTTTTGTAAAAAACTCTTCAGGTGCCTTTTCCAAGTATATTATTGATAAATCTATGTTAGACCTTGATATTTTAGTTTTTATTCTATTCAGGGTTTCTTGTGAATAGTTCTTTATAACAACTATCTGCCTTATGTTAATAAGTAAAGATTTGTTCTTTCTCGCTATTTCATATAGTATTTTCTTTGACTCTACAGAGTCTGTTATTAATGATGTTCTATGTGTTAGATACTTTGTGAAATACATTCCGTATTTTGCCAATCCCCTTATAATTATGACTGTGGGTATATAGAATAGTGATGTTATCACGACTAGAAACCTAGTATCCATGTCATACCATCTTGCGATGAAAGAAATAGAAGTTACTATTATGAAACTGATGAGTGCTGTATTTACGATTTTTCTTGCTTCCTCCCAGAAGGAAAGTGTGCTTGTGTGTAGTCTTTGCAGTATTGACATTCCAATAAAGACTATCCATATCCAAGAAGGGTAGAAAGGACCTAGTATCGGTGGTAGATTGTCTGGGACAGTGTAAGGGGTATGTGCGATAAGTAGTAGTCTAATACCAAGACCTATGTAGTTCGCTATGTATATCGCTAATAAGTCAGAAAGAAGCAATATCAGGAATCTTAAAACGCCTTTTATCTGTAACATAGATCTGTTAAATTTTAAATATGCTTTTATGTTTGTTACCAAAAAACTGTTGTTCTGGAGTGTGTGATTATTTAGGTGTATTAGTTTCGTGGCAGGTTTTTAATGCTTTTTTTTGAATTATATTATGTGTATTCGTTTAAAATTTAAAAAACTTAAGGAGAACAAGAGTGGTAAGAAAAGGTGTTTATCTTTTTACATCAGAGTCTGTTACGGAGGGGCATCCCGATAAGATAGCAGACCAGATATCGGATACTATACTGGATGAGTTTATTTCTGCTGACCCTTACTCAAGGGTTGCTTGTGAGACAGTAGTTACGACTGGTTTGGTATTTATAACTGGCGAGATAACCTCTAATTCTCATAAGTTTGATATAGATGAAGTTGTGAGGAAGAAGATAGAGGAGATCGGATATGATGATAGCTCAATTGGATTTGACTACAAGAGTGTTGGTATAATATCAAGTCTTAAAAAACAATCGCCAGATATAGCAATAGGTGTTGATATAGGTGGTGCTGGGGATCAAGGAATGATGTTTGGATACGCTAAAGATGAAACGCCTAGCTTTATGCCACTTACGATTGACTTAGCTCATAAATTGACAAGGGAGCTTGCTAGAGCAAGAAAGAGCAAGGAACTACCGTTCCTCAGACCTGATGGGAAAAGTCAAGTGACGGTTGAGTATCAGGATGGAGTTCCTGTTAGGGTTAGAAATGTAGTTGTAGCAGCGCAGCATTCTGAAGAAATCTCTCAAGAAGATTTGAGAAACATAATAATAGAAAAGGTTGTCAAGAAGGTTATACCTTCAAAGTATATAGACGAAGACACAGAGTATTTCATAAACGCAACTGGTAAGTTTGTTATAGGAGGACCTCAGGGAGATGCTGGGCTTACAGGTAGGAAGGTGATAGCGGATACCTATGGTGGTTGGGCTAGGCATGGAGGGGGAGCTTTCTCTGGAAAAGACCCTACCAAAGTAGATAGAAGTGCTGCGTATATGATGAGATACATCGCAAAAAACATTGTTGCTTCTGGTATAGCAAAAGAGTGTGAGATACAGGTTGCTTATGTTATTGGTGTCTCACAGCCTGTTTCTCTGGTTGTAAATACTTACGGAACGAGTAAAGTTCATGAGGAGGAAATTGAAAGGGCTATATGGAAGAATTTTGACCTTACACCAAAAGGTATTATTGAATATCTCAATCTTAGAAGACCTATATATCAGAAAACTGCAGTTTATGGACATTTCGGTAGAGATCCTGAAAAAGAACCAGAGTTTACTTGGGAGAGATTAGATAAAGTTGATGTTTTTAAATCTCTTCTCTAGGAGGTAGGGATGAAAGAGTTGGATGTCAATTCATTTGATAAGGCTATTTCTGAATCTTCAATATGTTTGGTTGATTTTTGGGCAGATTGGTGCATTCCGTGTAAGAGAGTTGCTCCTATACTGGAAGAACTATCTAAAGAATATGAAGGTAAAGTTGAGTTTTATAAACTAAATGTTGATGAGAATCCTGAAATTGCGTCAAAGTATAAGATAACGAGTATTCCTACTATGCTTATATTCAGAGAAGGACAGCCGATTGATAAAATTGTAGGTGCTTTACCTAAGCAGAGTATAAAAGAGAAAATAGATAAAAACTTATAGACGAGTTCTACAATATACCCCAATAGTCGTTTATATACCTATACACATTCTCTAGGATGTTTTCGGTTGTTTCGGATATGGTAGGTGTTATTATATTCTCTTCGGATGTTGATATAAGTTCTTGGACGACGGTGTATACTGTTGAAGGTAATGTCTGAACATTGTAGCCACCTTCCAGAATGAAGACAGTTTTACCTTCAGGTGCGGATTTTATAAGAGTGTTTGCTATGTTTCTAAATCCAACATCAGTAAGTGTCATTCCACCTAGAGGGTCAGAGTAGTGCGCGTCAAAACCCGCTGATACAAGAAGAAATTCAGGTTCAAACTTCTTAAGTATTTTGCTTACTATGTTTGAGTATATGTAAGCGAAATCATTATCACCAGTATCTTCAGGTAGAGGTATGTTTACGGTGAATCCAATTCCGTTGCCTCTACCTATCTGGTTATAAAATCCAGTTCCTGGGTAGAATGGGTACCTGTGAGTAGATATGAAAAGAACCTTGTCGGATTCATAGAATATATCCTGCGTTCCGTTTCCATGGTGGACATCAAAATCTACGATTGCAACTCGTGATAAGTTATACTCTCTAATTAGAAGTTCTGCTGCTATCGCCACATTATTGAATATGCAAAACCCCATCGCTTTGTTTTGAGTAGCATGATGTCCTGGAGGTCTTGAAAGGACAAAGGCATTGTTAAGGTTCCCTTCCATAACCTCAATTACCGCTTTTACTCCGAGAGTAGATGAGAGTATAGCGCAATCAACGCTGTGTTCGCCTACTACAGTATCGGGGTCAAGGAATACTTCTCCTTTTATATTTCTATACTTCATTATTGTTTCAAGGTGACTTTTAGTATGAACAAGTAGTATGACATCATCTGGTATTCTGTCTTCTGGTGTTATAAATATTCCTGTATCGCCTAGAAGTGATTTGAGTTTGGCGTATATCTGTCTAGTCCTTTCAGGTCGTTCTATGTGAGGTATGCCTTCAAGATGCTTCTCAAGAAATGGATTGTAAAATATGCCTGTTCTATTTATAGGCATCGTCTCGGACATAAGATTAGTGTAAAGTAATATTGTAAATTCTATCAAATCAATGAACTTCTAAGTTTGTATATTATCTTACTACCTTCTTAATCATATTTGTGAATGTCTCAATCCTGATAGCATAACTTGTTAGTAAAAATAGTAAAACAAAGACTATTATTGAGACTGATGTGATTGTGAATGATAATATATAACTATCTACATCAAAAGTATTTAAAATATGTTTTATCGTTAGCGATAGAACTAGTGATGGAATTAGCAACTTTATAGCCTCGTATAACACAACTTTCTTGTATCCTATGTTTTTGTATTCAACAACTGTAAGGTATATTGCTAGTACTGCTGAAGAAATTAGAAACGACAAAGGAATTCCTAAAGGAGACCTGAATATGAGGAATATAAAAACATTTGCTAGTATATTTACTATTAATCCAACTATTGAACTTAAAACAGGGGTTCTTGTATCTCCTCTTGAGAAACTTATCCTCACCAGAAGTAAAGATATTGATAGAAAGTATATTGAAAGTGAGTATGACTTAAACATATCTTGAGTTAGTTTCAGTGCCTGCTCATTGTATTTACCTTCGCTGCCTAGGATAATACCGGGTATGTCTCTGTAAGCAAGTCTTATTATCTCGTCGCTGAATATGAATGAGAATATTGTGATTGGAATTATTACAAAGTTAATTAGTCTTATACTTTCTGATGAGAGTTTTAGGAAACCTTCTGTGTCCTTTTTAGAGAAGTAGCTTGCGAGAGCATTGAGTCCAACGACAGACACTGCTACTGAGAATATCCCTATCGGCACTTGGATGATTATATAAGCGTTGGTGCTAGCGGCGACGACGCCTTCAAAAAACGAACCAAAAAACCTAGAGACTATTCCATTAAGTTGTGTTATCAAGGAAAGACCAATAACAGAAAAAAAACCGAGCACAAACTTTTTTGTGTATTCATCAATCCTAACTATCTCTCGTAACGACAGGTGAATTTTAACACTACCTATATCTCTTAAGGAGAGAATGGTTTGAAATATTAACATTCCAACTGCTCCAGCGACGACCGACCAAGATATAATGAAAACGCCAGTATTGTGAAATAGGGCAATCGTTAGTATAGTGATGATGTTTGCAACAACTGGTGAATAAGCAAAACCGATAAAATTGTCTCTTTTTGCTATTTGTATCGTTGCGATGAATGACTGAAGAGATATTAGTATTACTACACTTGACATTATGTTGATGTGCCAAGAAGACTCTATTATTTTATCTTCCGAAAAACCCAGAAGAGCGATTTTGGAAATGTAGTATGATGAGGATACTAGAATAAGTATTAGAATAACTGATATTAATGATACGAATAGGAATGATTTTAGAACGAAGAATTTCAGATATTCTGGTTTTTCTTCTTTTACTTTTTTGTAGTTTGGTATCAACACATTATTAATTGCTCCTTCACCAACGAAAATCCTGAAAGTGTTGATTATCTGAAATGCCCCCCAGAATGTATCAACAAGGCCAAAATAGAAATTAATAATTATGTTCTTGAATAGCCCTAATATTCTTGAGAATAATGTTCCAATTGAATTTACGAATACATTCCTGATTGATAACATTGTTTAATTCTGAAGAATTACATTTTCTAGATAACAATTGCTGCACTATGTAATCTTGAGCCCCAGACATTCTAATTCTTTAGAACTTCTGTGAATTGTTTCTGTAGTATTCTGCAATAATCTGAATATTAGTATTACTAACTGGTAGGCTAGGTGAGAGGAGCATTGTTCAACTTTTATCCCAATTTGACTTGTAGGTGGTGTAATTGTTATATTTATGGATAACTTAGTTTGATAGAGCCGTTAGCTCAGTAGGCAGAGCATCGGCCTTTTAAGCCGAGGGTCGCTGGTTCGAATCCAGCACGGCTCAAACATCTGCTTGTATTTGGCTTAAACTTAATCCTAATCCTTGGGTAATGTTCTTGTACTCATCTACAAAATCTATTACTTCGTATATCCTAACTGGTAGTTTCTTACCTTTTACTCGTATGAGGTCAAGTTCTCTTGCTAGTATCCTGTCTTTTACTCTCTCAAATGTGTATTCGCTTATTATTATTTTGGTGTGGAAAACTTTATTTACTCCTTCGAGTCTTGATGCGAGGTTCACGCTGTCTCCCATGGCAGTGTAGTTCTTCTTCTTTGTAGAACCCATGTTGCCTATAGTTGCGATACCTGTGTTTATTCCTATACCAATGTCAATTTTTTTGTCGCCCGGTAGATTCTTGTTGATCTCTTCTAGTGCTTTAAGCATTTCAAGACTTGACTTACAAGCTCTGTAAGCATGCTCCGGGTCGTCAAGTGGTGCTCCCCAGAATGCCATTATAGCATCACCTATATACTTATCAACCGTTCCTCTGTTATCCATTATTATATCAGTCATTCTAGAAAGGTATAAGTTGATGAGAGATACTAGTTCTTGAGGTGTTAATCCTTCTGATAGTGCTGTGAAACCTCTTATGTCAGAGAAGAAGATAGTTACTTCCCTGTCTTCGCCGCCTAGTGTTAGTTTTTCTGGGTTCTTGAGTAGTATATTAACAACTTCAGGAGAGACATAACTGTCAAGCATTCCCTTTATCTGCATTCTCTGTGCTCGCTCTCTTGAGATTACAAATACCTGACCACCTATGAATGCGAGTATGAATGACAATGTAGGAGTGAATACATCGGTAAGGTATGCGTATATGCTTATAGGTGATGTGAATATAAGCATCTTACCTTGCGCAAAAAGGTAGTATGACAAAATCCAGAAACCTACAATGACGCCAGTTGCCAATAATACTGTAGAGATAATTCTCTTACTGAAAACCAATATTATCACTACCAATGCTGATAGTACTAGTGATACGAACATTATAAGCCATCCCGTTTCTGGAACAATCTTTACATAACCCGGGTAGCCCTGTATATTAGCCATAATTATGTTATTCATAGCGTTTGCGAGATGTTCAATACCATACATATTATCTGCTATAGGAGACTTCCATATATCTCCATAACCATACGCTAACATCCCTATCATAAGTATCTTACCATTCACAAAATTTCCAAGTCCTCTTATTCTCGGTATATCAACAAGAGAGATGGTTTTTATTAAGCCATTTCTACTTGTTTTGTCGCTTCTCGTTACATAGTTTATGAAGAAGTAGTTATTACTATCAACGGGGATGAAAACATCTTTTATCTCGTATGTTCCATCAGGATACTTGACTTTAGCATTCTTTATGACTATCTTCTCTCCACCATAGACTATCACATTTGAGAGTGAAGTTTCGTAGTAGCTACACAGTAGAACTAAGAGTATGCTAGGGTAGTATTCGTCGTTGTATTTCAAGACCATAGGAACAGTATTGTAGGTTTCAGTATATTCGTTGTATTTGAAAAGGTTTGCATATCCAATCGTGTAGGAGTTATCAATTACTTCAACTACAGGTAGGTTTCCTCTTGAAGGAATATCTACAAATGATTTTTTGTTACCTTTTATGTTCTCTTTTGGTATAGTGTATTTGTTTAATGAATTTACTCTAGGTAAGTTAACCTCACCTTTCAGAGGTAGTCCTTCTCCGCTCAGTTCGTCAAAGATGAACATATAATCAAAGGCTAGTTTGAGTGTGCCTTTTGATTTACTTATTGCTTCAAAGAATACCTTATCCTCTTCCTTTGAAGAATATTCAGAAAACACAATATCAAAAAACACTATGTTTGGGTATTTGTTGTTCGTTATTGAAAGAAGTGGTTTTATTACATACTCATAGTAATATTGTCTTGGGAATGGGAATTTGCCGAGTTTTGAAAGCGTTTTGTCATCTATTCCTACGATAATTATGTCATCGGATACGAAATTCATTCCTTCAAACTCTCTCTTTTGAATACCTTCTGATACGGTTTCTGTCTCAACACCTTTTAGGAAGAAGAAGAAATTGAACGCTGTGTCTTTAATTGCTATTAAGGGACCTGTTGATAGAAAGTAAGAGACAATAACACTTGCTATCGCTATTGATGATAATGCGATAACATCTCTAAAGGATTTGTTAGTTCCTTTCATAATGTCCATATCATAAAGAATATTCTAGACTATTTCAACAAAATTTACTATAAACTTTCCAAAGCTCTGTTAACTAAATTGATTTTGTCAAAGTTTGGGTATTTGTCTTTTATTCTTCTGTAATACAATCCTGCTTCCTCTTTATTTCCTGTTTTTTCAAGAGAGACTGCTAACTCAAATAGTGTGTCGGGTGTTTCTTTTATGTTTATCGCTTGTCGGTAGAAACTCACTGCCTTGCTAAAATCGTTCTTTTTGGCGTAAGATTTGCCTAAACCTACCAAAGCCCTGTATGAGTCTTTAAACTTTTCTCTAACCTTTGAGTAGTAGGTGATTGCATCGTCATAGAGTCCTTCGTTTAGCATAGTATCTCCCATACCAACAAGTGCGTTATAATCGTAAGGGTTTATTGAGAGAGCCTTTCTGAATAATTTTACTGCTTCTGCCGGTTTGTTTCTCTTTAGATACACAAATCCAAGTCCCGCGTAGGGTTCTGCTAGATTAGGATTTTTTCTTATAACATCGGCAAAAAGTGATGACGCTTTGTCAGTATCTCCTTCCAGAAGATATAGGTTTGCTAATGTTGTAAGAAGCAATGGGTCATCTTTGTTTATTGAATACGCAGACTCAATGTATTTTTTAGCGTTTGCGGTGTCTTCTTTGACGAAAAGATAAGAGTTTCCAAGATTGTAGAGTGCTACGAAGTTTTTAGGATTTATTTTCACTGCATTTGCGTAAAATGGCATTGCTTTGTCTGGTTGCCCAAGTTTATCGTAAGCATTCCCAATCTTTACAAGGAGTGAGTCGTTATTTTTTTCATACTTGTATGCTGTTAATAGGCTATTGAGTGCCTTTTCATAATTACCATCAATGTAATAGATTGTTCCTAAATTTATGTAGGGTTTAGAGTAAGAAGGATTTACTGATATTGCCTGATTGAAGGATCTTATAGCGTTGTCCTTGTCTCCTACTGCATAATAGCTCAATCCAAGATTGTAGTGTGCTTTGTCAAAATTAGGGTTTAGTTCAACTGATTTTCTAAACTCTCTTATCGCATCATCATACATCTTTCGTAAGTAGTAGATTATCCCCATCTTGTATCGCATATCTGAATTATCCTCGCCACTTTGAAGAACTTTCTTGAACTCTTCTAATGCGTTGTCGTAATCGTTGTTATCGTATAGAATATTTCCTTTTGTAATGCGAGCGTAGGGGTCGTTTGGGTCTAATGATAGTGTCTCGTTTGCTAGTTTTAGTGCTCTGTCTTTGTTACCTTTTCTGTATGTTGTGTAAGATAAGCCACCTTTTGCTTTTGAATTTTCAGGGTCAAGTTCAGATGCCTTCTCAAACCTTATGTGTGCATTGTTGATATCGTCCTTTTTCAGGTACTCTATCCCTTCTTGATATAATTCTCTAGACTGTTCCTTCTTATCTTTGCCTTTGACTTCGCTTATAGGTTTGATTTGTTCTTCTCTCTTGGATAACTTTGAATTATCAATTTCATTTCTTTCAGGCATTTCTACCTTAACCATAACTTGTCTTCTAGACATCTCATCTTCTTTGAGTTTTTTCTTCCTCATAACTTCTTTTCGTAGTTTGTTTATTTCCTCATCTTGACTGTTCTCCATATACAGTTTATCAAGGTAGTCTAAAGCTCTGTCGTAATCTCCTTCCTCAATGTATATCTTCGCAAGCTTAAGTAATTTTTCTCTGTCATCGCCTCCACCTCTGAATAGCAAGAAAGCACCTATCAGAATAAGTAGAGTAACGATACCAATTCCAGTAATTAGAATAACTTTTCTTCTGTCCATAAAAATACCTCTCTGACATTAATATAAATGTGTTGTAAGGAAGTATTCAAAAAACTAGTAAGGCAAAACTTAGATTTGGTTGCAGTTCATTAACACCTACATAACGTCTAAATTTTGGAATCAATTGTCTAAAATCTGTGTTTAACTATTAGGTAAGTATCTTATTAAAATTTTTGTATGGAAACTCAAGAAGTTCAGGTTAAGGAAGAGAAATATGAGTACAGATATGCCCCTGTGTTGTTTCTAATTAGAGAGATAGATGTCATTCGCAGTGAGTTGAAGGAATTTAAGTCTTATGTTGAGAATAGGTTTGTTGAAATGGATACCAAGATTGATAAAAAGTTTGATGAGTTGAGTAGGCGAATTGATGAGACAAACAAGAGGATTGACGAAACAAATAAGAGGATTGATGAGACGAGCAAAAGAATTGACGAAGTTAGATTAGAGTTGTCTCAAAGGATTGAAGATACTAGGAGTGAGCTTTTACAGAGAATTGAAGGTGTAAGGAACGAGTTGTCTCAAGGAATCTATGAAACAAACAAGATAATTGATGAGACAAACAAAAGAATTGATAGTCTATATAAACTCATGGTCGGAATACTGGTAGCAGTTCTGTCTGTTCTTTTAACCTCAATCGTTGGTATAGTAATAAATTTGGTTTTAGGGTGAATCAGGTGTTTCGTTTCTATTTTGTTTAACGAGAAAAAAGAAACTTTACTCTAGTTTAAATTCCAGACTTTATCGGCTTTTGGTATGTTTAGTTGGAAGAAATTTGCTTAGGTTTAGTAGAATTATTCTATGGTTTTTAGGTATAAGTGCTTGTCGGAGGATGGTAGAACGATAACAGGTGTAATTGACGCTAGTGATATATCTTCCGCCATTTCTGAACTTAAGAAGATGTTTTCAGTGGTTCTTGAAGTTAAGGAGGAGAAGAGAGTTGTAAGGGGTAAGAAAGTAGATAGAAAGGATCTTATCTCATTCACAAACATTTTGAGTATATGTGTGAATGCGGGACTTCCAATAATAAAGTCTCTTGAGCTTGCTGGTGGTGATGTCAAGAATCAGAGTTTTAGAAATGTTATAGAAGTTATGATTTCTTCTATAAGGGGCGGTAAGTTGTTGTCTGAAGCGATGAGTATGCACACAGATGTATTTGATGACCTTTATGTTGGTGTTGTTAAGGCTGGGGAATCATCAGGAGAACTTGGTAAAGCTCTTAATAGCATTTCGGGATACCTTGAAAGGTCTTTTAACATAGCCTCAAAGATTAAGTCTGCACTGGTTTATCCTACTATAATACTTGTTGTTGCGGTAGGTGTAGTGTTCATATTCCTTACCTCAATCGTTCCTAGGTTTTCTGAAATCTATTCATCATACTCTGCTGAACTTCCACAGATAACACAGGTAACTATAGCCGTAGGGAACTTTGTAAAAGATAATATCATTCTAATACTATCACTTTTGATAGGCTTAGGTTTTTTTCTTTTTTACTCATACAGAAGGTTTGAAACGTTTAGGGAACTCATACATAGATTTATCATAAGGTTTCTGACTCCGTTAGGTAATTTTCTTGTGAAGAGTGATGTTGAGAGGTTTGCGAGAGTTATGTCAATAATGGTTTCAAACAAGGTTATGATACTGAGTGTTCTTGAGACTGTTGTGAATGTTGTGAATCTAATTCCTATTAAGCGTGCTGTTGAATATGCTATCTCTGAGGTTGAAAAAGGAAGGTTAATATCCGACGTTCTTTCGGAGTATCGGTTTTTACCTCAACTTTTCGTTCAGATGGTTAGAGTAGGAGAAGAGACAGGAGAGATTGACAAAACACTCTACAAACTTGCAGAGTTTTACTCATTTGACCTTGAGAGACAGTCTGAAATACTAGTTTCATCTCTCTCACCAATACTTATAGTGATCGTCGGATTAATAGTTGCGTTTCTAGTGCTTTCGCTATTTATGCCGATGTTCACACTACAACAGATGATAATCAGATAGCATTGACAATGTTAGATTTAGAAAGTTGCTTTACAAATTGACTAAAATTACTTAAGAACTATTAGCAATAGGTTATCACAATATGAGCAACTATAAGAAGCATTTTCAAAACATACATTCTAGTAGTGGGAATAATCTGGGTGTGTTTGAGATAGACCAAATATATTGCGGAGACTCACTTGAGCTTATGAAAGAAATTCCATCTTCGTCAATAGATCTTATTGTGACTGATCCACCTTTTGCGATAGACTTCAAGGCAAAGAGGAGTAATTACAACAGAACTTCCTCTAGAGTGCTGGAAGGGTATAACGAGGTATCAAAGGAAGAGTATTATAATTTCACGTTTAGGTGGATGAAGGAATGTTATAGGATTTTGAAAGATTCAGGTAGTATGTATGTATTTTCTGGTTGGACTAACTTGAAGGATATATTGAATGCTATTGATGATGTTGGCTTTATAACCATTAACCATCTTATATGGAGGTATCAGTTTGGTGTCTATACTGAGAGACGGTTTGTGACGAGTCACTACCATATACTTTTTGTAGTGAAAAATGATAAGAAGTATAACTTCTACAAAGTTGAGCATTACCCTGAAGATGTCTGGTTCATAAATAGAGAGTACTGGACAGGTAAGGTTAAAACGCCTACAAAGCTACCACTTAATCTTGTCAAGAGAATACTTCTTTTTAGTAGTAGGGAAGGTGATTTGGTTTTTGATCCGTTTCTTGGTTCGGGAACAGTATCAGTAGCTGCGAAGGAAATGGGTCGTCATTATCTAGGATTTGAGATAGTTCCTGAATACTATGACCTGGCTAACGAAAGACTAAAAAATATTCAGAATAATCTCATAGGTAAGATGTTTGAATGAAGTAATGGAGTATTACAAGCATAAAATTTTTTAGTCTGTAAAGAATATAATATACGCACCTGCACCGAAACCTAGCATTGGGATAGCGCCTTTGAATGAGTCATCTTTCTCATCAAGTAGTTCTGGTATCATATAGAACCCGTTTAATGCCTTCTCTTCAATTCTTCTCACTAGTCTGGTTGCTTTTTCAGTGTTTCCAATTCTTTTATAAGCACTTGCCGTTCTTAGGTTTATTATTACCCATTCTTGGTTATCATACCAGCCGCCGTCAAGGTTTCTCTTGTATCCTTCCCTTCCTTTCATTTTCAAGACATCCTCAAATGCCTTTAGAGTATTCTCTGACACATCTCTTGAGACTAACCCGAAATTTATTGCTTCAACGACTGCTCCATCTACATACTTTGGATAACCAAACCTGGTGAAATGTTCATATGAACCGACTAGAACTTTTCTGTCTTTATCCACCAAGTTTTTATTAAGTCCTTCCATAAGTATTGATATGTAATTATCTATATCATAACTTGACTTTTTTCCGTATTTTTTGAAAGTTTTGCTTATCTCACTCAATCCCTTTATCGCCATAATTGTTGTGTAGGTAAAGCGTTTTGCACCGTCGTAGCCGTTGTCTCTTATGTGTCTCTCCCAGGGGCCTGATTCTGGTCTTATAGTGTTCAAGTTTGTGTCTATGTTGTAGATAATTGGGTAGATGACTTGTTTATCAATAGCTTCAAAATACCTGTTTAGAAGTTGAGAATCGTTTGTGGCGTTTAGGTATTCTGACAAAGCCCATAGAAACATTCCAAATCCGTCAATCTCAATATTAACACCATTTCCATTATCATCTGACTCTTCCTTTCCGTTTCCATAATACCTACATACCGATATTTTGTAATCAACGCCTATTCCCCAATCCTTTCCATCAAATACGTATGATTTGTAGTATCCTGTATCTGCTTCTAGGAAGAATTTTAGAGCATCTCTTGCTTCTTCAAGTTGTCCAGCCCTGATGAGCGCCACGATTGAATATACTCCATCTCTTACCCAAGCGATATTCCAAGTTCCTGTTGTGAGCGATGCTAGTATCTGCCCGAAGCCTTTCCCTTCCTCTCTTACCTGCCCCATTTTTATGAAAGCTAGAGATTGCTTATACAAGTCTGTCTGTTCCTTTGAGAGATTTTTTGGTATTATCGTTTTGCTATGCCAATTGTTCCAGAATTTTAGTTCTTCCTCAAGGGGGTCAAAGAAAGTGGAGTAGTAGTAGTTTGCGACTTTTAAGCAAGTCTCAAGGTCTTTTGCTAGAATGACAAGGTCATAAATTGAAAATTCTATTCCTTTTTTCGCAACTTCCTTGAAGTAAAAAAGCAATGTTCCGTATTCGGAGTTTATGTATTGGCTTTCGTTGTCATATGGGACTATTGGCTGCCTACCTGAGAAACCTATTGACCTTGATACTTCTATTATTCCTCTCTCCTTTGGCGAGATTTCCAGTTTTACAACGAAGGAAGGATAGCGTAGGTTAAACGAAGAGAAGATATACATTACAACATCTGCTATTTCGTGTGAGAAACTTACTTTTATTATTCCAGTTCCGGGGATGTAGTTTAGGTCGTTTAATTTAGCGTCTTTGAGAGCGAAGGATTTCTCGTTTATGTTAATGTTGTAATCAAGAGAGCGTAGTATGAAGGTAATTTCTTTTGACTTTTCATCGTATTTTCTATAGATGGATGGGTAGAATGCGGATATCCTTTTTTTGACGGTTGAAAAGACAACTGCGGAGTATCCATTGGCACTTACTAACAAATTGAACTCTTTTTGTTTGCTGAAGGCTAAGTTGGTTGCTGAGAGCATAAATAATGTTAGAGTTGATGATATTATCTTCTTCATTTTCGTCTCCAGTGCTTTTGGAATTTTATTTTTGTTTAACTTGAATTTACCAGTTTAGAAGTTGAGTTTTCAGTCTCCTGAAAGGTAAGTAGGAATAAGGAATGTGGTAGTCAAAAGGGTAAGTTGTATTCCATCAATTTTAACAAAGTTTTAATGTAAGAATTTAAAACGAGGATTAATCATGTGAAAAGTGTATTGTATAGCAGGAAAGCAAGAATATGTGTCAGTGTTGTGGGGGTTAGACTGGTGTTGTACATCTTTGAGAAGCATGTTGTGTAGGGGTAGGCAGGGGTGTTGGCAAAATTGCTAGCAACAGATGACCCGTTCCTGTACTTGCGATCTGAAGCGGTACATATAGAGAGAAGTTGATACATTTTTCAAGATGGAGGGGTGTTATAATTACCTGTTACTGTTAGCAACAGATGACCCGGTCCTGTACTTGCGATCTAAAATGGTACATATAGAGAGAAAAAATGTCCCAGCCGTTGGGGGCAAAGAAATACAACGGCACAAGTGAAGGAATACCATGTTTTATTGAGGAGGGTTTTATGGAAAAAGTTTTAAACAAGTTGAATTTGTTTGAGAAGTATAAAGAGTTTGAAAGCAAGTTAACATTTGGAGGGGATTCTGAGTTCATCCCCATGATAGATAATTATCGTCTGAATACATACAGAAATATACGTATTGAGTGTTATCCACCTATTGGAGTTGATAAGATTACAAACAATAAATTTAGTTTGCTTAGGTATAGAAGAGATATTGAAAGAATTAAGAAATCAAGTGTTATTCAAAAAATAAATAGTGATGTAAAAGAAGATATTACATTGTCTTTATAAGGAGGTTTATATGTGCCTAATAGCATATTTACCAAAAGATAAAGTTATGTCAAAAGAAGAGGTTGAGAAGGCTTGGCGGATCAATGATGATGGCGCGGGGATCGCGTTTTTTGAAAACGGAGAATGGAAAATCAT
>JANXAC010000024.1 GCA_025061835.1 Spirochaetota bacterium | reverse complement strand
ATAACCCTAGCACTACTACTGGTTTCAACAATCTCTGGTATTCTGATTGTAGTATTTAGAAAACTTAGAAAAATAAAGGTGAGAGGAATATACCGCAAAGCGCTTACTGTAATACATGTTATTTCAAGTATCCTTGCCCTAGCTTCTTTTCTTCTTACCTACTTCTTAGCTCCCAAGATATAAAAGAATATCAATATAGTCTCATTCTATCTGACCTCTGTATTGATTTATCTTCCTCCGTAGTCTAGTGAAGTCTGGCTCTTCAGTTTGGAATGAAAAGAATAGTATGTTTCCGTCAGTCAATATCCCCTCACTTAAAAGAAACTTATTCATCTCCTCACTATACACATCTTCCCTGACTCTAGCAGAATAAGGAGTAAGAACATCAAAAAAACCATCATCAACGAATTTAGTAAGCCACCTACTGGTATAGTTTTTTAGCCTAAACAGTTTCTTCTTCACCAAGAATGCTTCTCTTATAGTGTAGTAATACCCAAAGACAGCATCAAACTCCGAGACATTATAAACATCACTCATACCATCAACTCTACTACCTCTCAAAATACTCCTAATTACCTCAATAAAAGATTTAGACTTTCTATCCCTCGCAAAAATACCAAAAAACCTACCAAAGTTCAAAACAACCATACTGCTATCAACATTAGAAAGCCATTCCATAATTTCAGGATACCTAATCCCCCTACCTAAAAAGATGATTGGAGCACTATTTGCAAGATCTCTTATCTCAAGCGCATCACTGAAAGGGTCAAAAACAAAAGGTTCTTTGAAAGCGACTTTAAGACCTAGAACCTTATTAAGGTAATTGGAATTCGTAGTAGCCTTACCACCGGAGAACTCATCAATAATGAATTTGAGCATTTTGTAGTTTCTAGCAAAAGATGTTAGTTTGAAGTCAAAATTCATTGTATCTCTGACAACTTTAAGAAACCTGTAAGTGAATATACCGTTTGAGTATGAAAGTATGGTTGATTTTAAATAGTCTTTAACCATCCTAGTTATGTATTTATCTGAGAACCCAAGGTAGTATCTCCCGTGGTCAAGAAAGAAATCCGCAAACTTCTGACCGAACACATCATAAATGTAAACTTTTTTTGTCTTTCTAGGTAAAATGTTCTTTGAAAAGAGATAAGATTTGAATGGAAGAACACTCTCCAGATACTCCTGTGGCTTACTCCTGTGATTTTTAAAGTTATCCTTCGTTGGAAATTTTGACATAGTTCTAACTTACAGAAATAACTTCCTCAATAGTAGTTATACCTTTCCTAACCTTTTCCATACCTGCATCAAGTAGAGTTTTCATACCTGTCTCTATTGCTATCCTTCTAAGTTCAAACGAAGACATATTCTTGAGTATAGCGCTCTTTATCTCTTCGTTCAACACTAGCATTTCAAATATAGGTATTCGTCCGCTAAATCCTGTCTTTCCACACTTTACACATCCCTGATGAACTGGTATTTTATCATTGCCTTTGAAATACTTTCTTATCTCTTCTGATAAATCTACTGAAGATATGTCCTTGAAACTCTTACAATTATCACATAGTTTTCTAACGAGTCTCTGTGCTATTACTAGGTTTAATGTTGATGCTACTAGGTATGGTGGTATTCCCATATCTATGAGTCTTGTTATTGAAGATGGAGCATCATTCGTGTGGAGTGTTGAAAGCACCAAATGTCCTGTCAAAGCAGACCTAATTGCTATCTCAGCTGTTTCAGTGTCTCTTATCTCTCCAACCATTATCACATCAGGGTCGTGTCTCAAGAATGACCTCAAGGCACTTGCGAAGGTAAAACCAATCTCTGGATTGACTTGTATCTGCTCAATACCATCTATCTGATACTCAACAGGATCTTCGGCAGTTATGATCTTCTTGTTAAATTCCTTTAAGTAATTTATCCCAGCGTAGAGTGTAGTAGTTTTACCACTACCTGTCGGTCCCGTGACGAGTATCATACCGTTCGGTCTTGATAAGGCTTTTTTATAAATCTCAACCTCTCTACTATCCATACCTATAGCCGAAAGGTCAGATATTATGTTAGTATCTTTCTGAAGTATTCTCATAACTACATTTTCACCGTATATTCCCGGTATTATTGACACCCTTATGTCTATATCTCTTCCATTGTAAAGGAATTTTATAGCACCGTCCTGTGGAAGTCGCCTTTCGGATATATCTAGGTTTGACATAATCTTTATTCTTGAAACTACTGCTGGATATAAGTTAAGTTGGGGTCCTTCAAAGTTATAAAGTCTTCCATCTATCCTGTATCTCAAAACAACCCTATTCTCATAGACTTCAAGGTGTATATCACTTGACTTCCTTTCAATACCTTCAGCAATGATCTTATTGACTAACCCTACCACTTTACTCTCATCCTTCTTGCTTTCTTCCCTATCCGTTTTTGTCTGCGAACCCATAACGATACTTTCCAAAACATCCCTTCGTTCTACTAATCTACCTGACACAAGGTTTTGAAGGTCGTTTAGATAATTCTTTATAGCAGTTGCTGTGGAAAATCTAGTCTCAACATGCCTTCCTGTTATAAACCTTATCTCACTTATCAAGTCAAAATCAGAAGGATTATCAATCGCTACAACTATGAAATCATCCCTAACATCCAAAGGTGCTACAAGTTTCCTCTTACAAAACTCAATAGGAACAAGAGATAACAGTATTTGAGATTTCTCAACTGTCGGCAATGGTAAAGTAGTCTCAAACTTGATGTTAAACTGCTTTGATAGCAACTCATAGAGTTGATTTTCTTCAATCTTACCCTCTTCTAGCAATATTTGACCTAGTTTTTTGTTGGTAATCTTCTGTTTCTGTAGATAGGAGGACAGTTCTTCTTTAGTGATTATTCCCATCTCAACTAATACATCACCTAAAGCCATATCACAGATTATATTCTAGATATTCTCCGTATGTAAAATTCTAGATATCTTCTGCAATTAGAATTTTTACTGCATCCCTGTTTATAATTAAGGCAAAAATTTACAAGGAGAGTCTATATGTCAGAAATAATTCCTATTGAGAGAATAAGGAATATAGGTATTATAGCACACATTGACGCTGGTAAAACAACTACCAGTGAAAGAATCTTGTTCTACACAGGTAAAATCCATAAGATGGGCGAGGTCCATGAAGGAGCCGCTGAGATGGACTGGATGATACAAGAAAAAGAGAGAGGTATAACCATAACAAGTGCTACTACAACATGCTTCTGGAAAAACCACAGAATAAACTTGATAGACACACCCGGACACGTTGACTTCACAGTTGAGGTTCAGAGGTCATTGAGAGTTCTTGATGGTGCAGTAACGATACTTGACGGAAGTGAAGGTGTTGAGCCACAGTCAGAAACAGTATGGAGACAAGCGGATGAATACAAAGTTCCAAGAATAATATATGTGAACAAACTAGATAAAGTAGGAGCAGACTTCTATATGTCTCTTGAGTCAATAAAACACAAACTTGGAGTGAAACCCCTACCCCTCCAGATACCAATAGGGCATGAGTCTTCTTTTGTCGGTGTCGTTGACCTTGTTGAGATGAAAGGAATATACTGGGATACGGATGAACTTGGTAAAGAATACAGGATTGGAGAGATACCTTCTGAGCTTAAGGATAAAGTTGAGATATACCGAAACAAGCTTTTGGAAGCAGTATGCGAAGAGGATGAAGAACTGCTTGAACTTTACCTTGAAGGGAAAGAACCCGATGTTCCAACGATAAAGAAGATGATAAGAAAACTTACGATTCAAACAAAGGCATTTCCAGTAGTCGCGGGAACATCTCTCAGAAACAAAGGTATTCAAACCCTTCTTGACGCTATTGTTGATTATCTACCTAACCCCCTTGACCTACCACCAGTTAAGGGATATAGAGAAGACGGTAGCGTTGTAGAGAGAAAACCACTTGACTCAGAGCCATTCACAGGGCTTGCGTTCAAAGTAATGACTGACCCTTATGTCGGTAAGATCGTATTCACAAGGATATACTCAGGAATTTTAAAATCCGGAATGTATGTATATAACTCAACGAAAGATAAGAAAGAGAGAATATCAAGAATCTTGCTTATGCACGCAAATAAGAGAGAAGAAATTGAAGAATCAAGAGCAGGTAATGTAGTAGCACTTGTAGGTTTAAAAGATACAACAACAGGTGATACTCTCATATTAGATAATTCGGAAAAGATAGTGCTTGAGTCAATCAAATTCCCTGAACCAGTCATTGCAATAGCGATTGAACCTAAAACGAAAGAGGACCTAGACAAACTTTCAAATGTTTTATCAAAACTTCAAGAGGAAGACCCCACATTCAAAGTGAAAACAGACAGTGAAACCAACCAAACACTTATAATGGGAATGGGAGAGTTACATCTTGAGATAATGGTTGACAGAATGATAAGAGAGTTTAAAGTTCAAGTGAATACAGGCAAACCTCAAGTTGCGTACAGAGAAACAATTGAGTCAAAAGCCAGAGCAGAAGGTAAGTATATAAAACAGACAGGTGGTAGAGGTCAATATGGACATGTATTCATTGAGATAGAACCATTACCAAGAGGTAGTGGTTTTAAATTCATAGACAAGATTGTTGGTGGTAGGATACCAAAAGAGTATATACCAGCAGTTGAGGCAGGAATAAGAGAGGCGATGGAGAGTGGGATAGTTGCAGGATATCCAGTTGTTGACGTTCAGGTTACGCTTTATGATGGGTCATATCACGAAGTAGACTCATCGGAACTTGCGTTTAAGATTGCAGGCTCAAAGGCATTCAAGGATGCTATGAGACAAGCAAATCCTGTAATCCTTGAACCTATTATGAAGATAGATGTTATAACACCAGAGGAGTATTTAGGAGATGTCCTTGGAGACCTAAACTCAAGAAGAGCAAAAGTGATAAATATGGATCAGAGAGGAAACACAAGAGTAATAACAGCATACATACCACTCTCAGAAACCTTCGGATATACTACCACTATGAGGTCCTTAACACAAGGTAGAGCAAGCTATATAATGATCTTTGAAAGATACGAGCAACTACCAAAGAACTTGTATAATGTCATACCAACATTGAGAGTATCCTCAGAAGTTGAGGAATAGAAAAGAATAAAGTCGCCGGCGTAGCTCAGAGGTAGAGCAACTCACTCGTAATGAGTAGGTCGTGGGTTCGATTCCCACCGCCGGCTAAAAACATTACAAACGCAATTCTCTGATACTCTCAATCCCCTACGGTTTTTGAATTTACCTTCCACAACTACTAGATAATCAACCATTTTACTCGTAATTTCAAAACTAGCAATTGTAAAAGCACATCAATTACCGTCAGTGGAAGAACTAAAAGGAATAAACCTCATAGTCAAAATTCTATAGTAATTAGAAATAACCTAAAATTCCTAGAATATTCCGAAAAAATAGATCCCTAAAATTATGAAAAATTGGAATTTGTTGTCCTTGAAGCAGTAGTTTGCTAGACTAACTGTTATTGTGTTATAATAATATCTACTTAGCGCCCGTAGCTCAAAGGATAGAGCATCTGCCTTCTAAGCAGGGGGTTGTGGGTTCGAGTCCCGCCGGGCGCAAACCGGAGGAAATGATGTCAAAGTCAATAATTCTATCGCCTGTCATATCGGAAAAATCACAAAGCTTGATGTTCGATGAAAAAAACAATCCCACCGGATTTTATGTTTTCAAAGTAGTAAGGTCTGCGACAAAAATGCAGATAAAACAAGAGATTGAAAGACTCTACAAAGTTGAGGTAGAGAGTGTTAATACTTATGTTGTTCCAAGAAAGAAGAGAATGATAAGAGGAAGAGTTGGATACACATCAGGTTGGAAAAAAGCGTTCATCAAACTATCAAAAGGTGTGATACCTATATTCGAAGAAGTTTCAGCACCTCAAGAAGAGAAGAAAGAAACTAAACAAGATAAAAAAGAAGTCAAGAAAGAAGAGAAATCATCAAAGAAAAAGTAAGGAGGTAGTAGTTTATGGGAGTAAAAACATACAAGCCTGTAACAAATGGGTCTAGAAACAGAACAGGATACGATTTTTCAGAGATAACCGTTGATGAACCATATAAAGGTCTAGTAGTAGGACTTAGAAAAACTGGTGGTAGGAATAATCTAGGAAGGATGACTGTATTCACAAAGTCAGGAGGACACAAAAGACTCTACAGGATAATAGATTTTAAAAGAGACAAAAGAGACATACCAGCTAGAGTTGAAACAATAGAGTATGACCCAAACAGAACCGCTAGGATATGTAGAGTTGTATATGAAGACGGAGAGAGAAGATATATACTAGCACCCCTTGGAATAAAGGTTGGCGATAAGATAATAGCAGGTGAGAATGCACCAATAGAGATTGGTTGTGCTTTACCTCTCAAAAACATACCCGTTGGAACTGTTATACATAATGTTGAACTAACTCCAGGCAAGGGAGGGCAACTCGCTAGAAGTGGTGGTTCGTTCGCAAGACTTGAAGCAAAAGAAGGTAAATACGCTATATTGAGATTACCTTCAGGTGAGATAAGAATGGTACTTCTTACCTGCTATGCTACGATAGGTCAAGTTAGTAACCCAGATGTTGTCAATATTAGTATAGGTAAAGCTGGTAGAAGTAGATGGCTCGGAATTAAGCCAAAAGTAAGAGGAGTTGCAATGAACCCAATTGACCACCCGCACGGAGGTGGTGAAGGTGGTAAACAGAAAGGTTATCCATATCCCATGACACCTTGGGCTAAACCATCATTAGGATACAAAACCAGAAAGAAAAAGAATAAAAGCAATAAATACATCATCCAAAGAAGAAAATAGTTAATGTTAATATTCCCGCTAGGTCTCATAGGTGTATATACCTCATTCTCAAGAGAATCAGTCCTAGATATACAATCTATTGAAAGACTCGCACTGGAAAGCGGTTTCAAAACAGTAGGTATATCCGATACAACTTACCCTCTCTGGATTGATGAAGTGATGAAACTACAAAAGTCTCCTATTACCCTATTCCCCGCAATCAGAACATTCGTAAACATTCAAAACCAAAAGATTAAGTTATATGTCTCACCAACTTCCTATACCTCCCTAGAAAGACTCGGAAGAAAGGAAACCATAAACATCAAAGAACTTAAAAGTCTAGATGTTATTGTATTCTACGGAGGTAATAGCAAGGAACATTTTTTACTACTCTACGACTTCCTACTCGGAAAACTAGGATTAGGTTTAACTAAACATAATAGAGGACTTTTAGAGACAGTATTATCAAAAGTGGATTACATATTGCCACTACACTACTCAACTATACCCCAAGATTTGAGTAAGTTCAAGTCCGTTTTGAAAAACTTTATTCCAAACCCTTCTCCTTTTCCGAATGGTCTTACGTTTATCAGAGAGATCGGAGAACTACCACAGAATGTAATAGATAAAATAACATACACTGTTGAAAAAATGAAGGACATAAGAGACTACGAGATCCCAACAAACAAGACAAACGAAGATTTTTCAAACTTGCTTTGGAAGAAAATAGTGTCTCAAGTAGTTCCTGATGAAAAGTTAAGAAAGGAATTCATAAGAATATCCGAATTAGGACTTTCAGAGTTTTTCTACAAACTCATATTGTCACTAGAAGAATTCACAAAACATGGTGTAATAAAGTCTGACTTCCTGTCAACATCCTACATCCTTGAGAAGCTGAAAATTCTGAAAATCAACAAAACAAAGATAGTATCTCTATACCATTTACTCAAGGAGAAACCTATTCACATAGATATAAAGGTATCCTCAAAAGAAAAGTTCTACGAGATAGTAAAATCAAACTTCGGTGAAATACTCTTTCACCGCGTATATCCTATACACTTGAGAAAAAGAACAATTGAAGAAAACACGAAGATTTTACCTACTAACGTTAGAAGCCTAATTTCAAATTATTTGAGAAACATCGTTTCGGAGTATAGGATAAGCAAAAAACTCTTCTACTCCAATGCCTTAAGAAAAAGACTAAGAGAAAGAGAAGGTATTCCTGTTGAAATATGTGGTAAAAGCTATGAAGTAGTAGTTGATACAGACAACCTACACTATGTATCAAATAGATGGTCAATATCACAGGTTATGAATGTAGTTAAAAATGATACTCTTTTCATAACACCTCACACAATCTCGCCTTTCTGGGACAGTGTCAGAAAAACAATGACCCCAAACAGTTTGAGTGAAACCCTAGTTTTGTTCCACATAGCAAAATCACTATCACAGAAACCTTACTACAAATCAAGTATTGAGAGGATCGTCCAAGAAAAAAAACCCATTTTCATTGAAGACATAATAAAAGATTTTGGAGAAGATACTATTGATACCATCCTCAATGTTGTGTGGTCTAGGGATAGAAAAGACATAGGAGTAAATGAAGTTGAACTACTCAAAACACTCATTGACAAAGGCATTGACAAAGAAGTAGCAGAAAGAACAACTAGGTTCATAGTGAAATATAAAAACGTAATAGGAATTAGATCTCTAGAAATATCAAGGTTTTACGATTTTCTACTTTACGCAGGACTAAAATCAGAAAATACTGATAAATTTATCTACTTCATCTTGAAGGAAACACTAAGAAGCAAAAAAGGCATGTTCATATTACTTCAGTTTCTAAAATCAAACAATATAACAGTCAAGTTAGATATAAACAATTCTTTGGTAAGCAAGGTAGATGGTGCCAACAACAGATATTTTTTACCTCTAGGTATAGTGAGAGTAAATAGGGTCTTTCTGGATAAGATTGTAGAAGAAAGAGAAAAAGAAGTTTTTAAAACTTTCTCGGAATTCTACGCTAGGGTTGGTAAAAAGTTTCCAAAAGATACCAATAAACTCGCAAGAGCTGGTGCTCTTGATAATTTAGGAGATAGAAGAAGAATAATCAAAGTAAGCGATAATATTGATAACGAAGTTGCGAATGCTATCCTAGTCAGAGAGGAATTTAGAACTCTAGGTTTTTGCCAACTACTACTTGACGCTAGTTTCAACAATTTAAGGTATAGAATAGGATGCGGAGATACAAGCAAAGTTTTGGAAAACAAGACAAACAATGTATTTGGTTTCATAGCAAGCGTTGATAGTTATGGGAATATATTCATTCAAGATGAGAAGAATGTCATATTTGCTAAAAACAATATCTACACGAACTTCAAGATCGGTGATTTTGGCGTTTTTGAACTATCCTCCGAAGATGGGCTATTTGGGAAAAACTTTTTTGTCAAAAGTTTTAGAACTTTACAGTAATCCTTTTATCTGATCAGGTCTCAAGCCTTCAAAACAAAAGTTGGAAACCAAACCTATTTTGGATTTGTAAGCAAAACTATAACAAACTTTATGGGCAAAATTGTAATAGACTTGTAAAAAGGAACAAAATTTCTTTACATTTTTATCTTCAAAAACGGTGGTTTATATGAAATACGAAGATATCTTGAACAAGGTACTAATACTATCACTATCAGAAGCAGAGGACAAAGGATTTTCAAAAGAGAACCTTGAAAATCAAGGAAGAAGACTCTTTGAAGACTTTTCACAAAATGGCTACATAAGGCAAACACCTTCCGAGATGCTTTCAATACCGATGTATGCCTTTGCATACTTCCTCAAACTTATGTATGAAAAGAAAGGAGATGTATCATCACCAGTAGCAAACGAGAAAGATGGGAATTGGTTATCTGAAAAGTCAATAGCGTTCGTTAATGTAAGAGCAACTGGTAGTAAAGACCAAACTCATGGAGATTTTATAACCTCAACAAGAGTTATACCTACATTGAGAGTTGATGGAATACACCTTTCACCATTCTTTGACCACGCTTTTAACATACTTTATGCAGTTGATTGTATGTGGGTAATATCCGATGACTTCATAAACAAGTTTTACTTATCACTCATCCCAGCCAAAGAACAGATAAAGTTCTTCATAGATACCGCACATCTCCTAGGCAAAGTTGTTGGTTTTGACCTTGAGTATCATACTTCACAGTTCTCAAGAGTAGCACTAGAATATCCCGAATTCTATAGATGGATAAAACTACAGAGATACGAAGATGGAACCGTGAGACTAGCAGATAATCTATCACAAAGAGAACAGCTATCAAAAGAATACCAATCTAAAATACACTTAGAAGTTAGAGAAGTAGTAAAAAGTGTGTTGAAGAAAAACAATCTCAAATCTTTCGGTAAGGGTAATATATTGAGCATAAGAACTTCACATCTAGAGGCAATACAGTTGTTGATAGAAAGAGGCATTTGGACTATACCTACTCATACCTGGAATGGTGTTGGATTACCTGAATTCTCTCACTATGTTGAGGATAGAAAATATCCAGAGTTTAGATACATCAACGCTAAAGGTGAGGACCATAGAGGACATGCGTTTGGACTACTCTCACCTTTCAAATTTTACGATAACTTACCAATAAACTCTATACCTACCTCTGAAAACATTCCACAACTTGATAGGAAGGTTTTAAACTTTTTCGCAAAGATACCTATCAACATAATAAGACGCTACGGATTTGATTTCATAAGATGGGATTACACAGACCATGTTTTTGACTCAATACTTAACGGTGATTACAACATTCCAATATCTGATAGGATAACTCCTTACATCATAAAGTATGTCATAAGAAAGGTTAGAAAGAAATATCCTTACATAGGGATGTTCTTTGAGAGGATGGGGGATGACTTTGGAAACTATTACAAGGTTGGAGCAGACTTAATACTCGGCGGAGACATATGGTATGATATGTCAAAAGACTATATTAAGCAGGTTCTAAAACTCTCAATAAAACTACATAAATTCAACACCAAAAGAGAGAGAAAAATAAATGTATGTTATGCGGTAGATACACACGACACCGAAAACCCCGTTATCAACAGAAACCCTCTTGTTAGAGGTGGTGAGAAAGAACTGCTACTAAGGTTTTTTCTGTCTAGGTTTGCTAGTGCTGGTAAAGGACACAGACCAAAATACGAATGTATAGGAACAAATGAAGGAACTATAGGTCTTTTTAAAGCAAACATCGCACCAATAACTCTAGAATGGAAGAACAACAAATACGTAAATGAAACTTACCACAACATTGAGGATACCTACGAAGAGATCAAGAAAATTATAACCAATGGAGAGATAAAACTAGTCAGGTCAAAAAGGAACATCGTTTTCTGGAAGATAACATCTAACGAAAAGTCATTCTACTGTATAGTGAACCTATCAAGTAGAAAAGTTAGGTTTAGAGCACCTGAAAATCTATCCTATGTAATAAAGCCTTACACAAGAGATAAAGAACAGTATGATAACTTCGTTGAGATAGCATCGTTTGAACCAGTTATCGGAGTCGTAGCAACATAGAAATTATTTGTTATCCTTTATCTGATCAAAGGATACGTCATCAAGACCATATACTTCACCACCTGGTTCATTACACTCACAATCATCGTCAAGTCCATACCATCCTTCACGATAGCATTTCTCTATCCCTTCCTTATACCATTCAGGTATTTGATACACTTCCTCCTCAACATCTTTCATACAGTTAATATACTTTATGGATTACATAAATTCAAGTGAAAGTAGAAAAGTATAATTAAGAAACCTAAAGAACTTACCATAAGGAATCCAAACTTCACTTTATAAGGCTTATTATTTTGCTTGTCAAAGATAGGAATATTGAGAATTGAGGCAATTTTCCGATTCCTAGATAATACAATGAGAGTGGTAGAACTTGTCTTAAGGAACTTCAGGTTATTTGAATCTCTTGAGTTGGATTTTGATGTAAAGAATATAGTATCTGGACCCAACGGTTCAGGAAAGACAACCATAATAGAGGCGATAAACTACTCTTCAACATTTTCTCCCTTGCGATCCTACGAAACCGATAGAGAACTCATAAAAGTAGGACAGAACACCTTTAACATCACCTCAAAATTCATTGACGACAACGGATTCCTAAACACTGTATTCGTAGGATACGGATTTGATGGAACTAACTACGCGAAAAGGATAAAAGTAAATGACAAAAATTCCAATGTCATAAACGCATCCGGGAGGCTAAAAGCAGTTACCTTATTGGTAGAGGACTATGAAATTGTTGTAGGTAGCCCCTCTTGGAGGAGAAAAGTTATTGATAATGCGCTGATAAGCACAGACCAATCATACTATCATTACCTGATAAACTACAACAAAATTCTAAAACAGAAAAATACGATACTCAAAACCATAAAGGAGAAGTATAGAAACGAAGATAACCCCTTTACAGATGTATCTAGTTTAGATAGGAGTATAGAACTCGTTAGGACATACAACCAAAGTCTATCTAAATTCGTAGTTCGCATAACAAAATACAGGTATGATATATATAACTTCTTGAGAGACAAACTAAAAGGTAATACACCAATAAGTATTGACTTAAAATACAAATCAAACTTTGTAGAAATAGTCAAGAATTCACAAAACCCTGAAGTTGAAGTTTCAGATCTGCTTAACAGAGAGATACAGAGAGAAATAATGTATGGCAAATCCATAGTAGGCCCCCATCTTGATGACTTTATTGTGTTATCAAATCAAAAACCAGCAAGAACACTCCTATCACAAGGACAGATAAGGCTTGTAAGCATACTTTTCAAGATATTCCTAGCGGAATATATAAAGAGTAAAACTAATATGAACCCAATACTTCTAATTGACGACGTTTTTGGCGAACTTGACAGCAACAATAGAGGCAAAGTCTTTAGGATTATCTCCGAACTACCGTACCAAGTTATATTATCATTCTTTGAAAAGCCAGAGGAATTGAATACAAAAGATTTCAAAATAATATCACTTACACAAGCAACCTGAAAATGACTAATAACTACCCACTAAGCACGAACTCCTTAAACCTCCTTATACCTTCTTTCAGTTTGTCAATACTAGTAGCGAAGGATAACCTTATGAAGTTATCATCTCCAAAAGCAGAACCCGGAACTACTGAAACGAGTTTCTTATCAAGCAATTCAGAACAGAACGTTACAGATGTCTTTATTCTATTATCATAACATCCCGAAACATCCAAAAAGTAATAGAAAGCCCCCTGAGGAACAAAAACCTTAACATTATCTAAACCTAACAACTCCTGCTTTACAAAATCTCTTCTTGACTTGAACTCACTGTGTATTTTCTGTCTATTCTCCTCATAGTGCTCAAGAAATTTAAGCATAGCATACTGAACTATTGAAGACGTCCCCGATGATATATGGCTCTGTATTGAATCCATTATACTAGCTATCTCCTCCGAAGCACAAGCATAACCTATCCTCCAACCAGTTATAGAATGAGACTTTGAGAAGCCGTTTATAGTGATAGTTATCTCTCTTGCTTCAGGAGACAGAGATGCAATACTCACAAACTTTCCATCATAAACATAGTCTTCGTATATCTCATCCGAGATTATATAAAATTTCCTTTCAATCGCTAGTTTGAGAACCTTTTCAAGCACATCTGGATCATAAACAACACCAGTAGGATTATTAGGACTGTTAATAATAATCGCTTTGGTTTTACTAGAAATTAAAGATTCAAGTTTCTTAACATCAGGTATGAAACCATCTTGTATTCTTGTCTTAAATATAACAGGCTTTGCCCCTACTATCTTTATCTGTTCTACATAACTAACCCAGTATGGTGAAATAACTATCACCTCGTCGTTAGGATTACATATTGACGCTAAAGCAAGGTATAACGATTGTTTTGCACCGATTGAGACAACAACGTTTTTAGAAGAATAATCTACATTATTAAATCTCTTATACTTTTCAGATATTTCTTTTCTCAATTCAAGCAATCCTGCGGTTGGTTTGTAATTATTCGTTCCGTTTGTTTTTACATACATCTCAAGATTTCTTATTACCCAGTCTGGAACTGGTAAGTCAGACTCACCTGCCGTTAGATTTATCACATCCAAACCTTTTGATATAAGTTCTTTCGTTTTGGTACTAAGTGCGAGAGTTGGAGACTGTTCTATCTCAACGGAGATCTTAGACAAAGAAAAGCTCATTATCTACCCTCCAAGAGTATCGCTTCCATTTTAAATGAGATATTACTGGAATTCAAAAATTCTGCACAGAGACTCAATAAAGTCTAAAATTTTTTGAGGGATGATCAATAAATTCCACATTAGATAAGTAGTCAAGATTTTAGACTCTTTGCTTACTCACTTCCTTAGGTTCTATGTAGTGTCGTTAGTTGTGAAAATCAGCTTCATACTAGAACTTTTAGTTATTAGGAAGAATATTTACTCATACCTAGTGGGGACTGTGAAGAAAAGAAAGAACTTTACTCTGGCTGTGAATTTTAGACTTTATTGATATATAAGAATTTTTATTGAAATTTAGATAGCAAATTCTATATACTTTGTAGGGTAAGATAACTGGACAGTTTATACAGGGGAGGTAGGGGCTTACCTGCCTGAGAACCTCACTACTTGCCGTGAGGGACCCTTTGAACCTGATCCAGGTAATACTGGCGTAGGGAGGTTTATATGACACAGATGGATTTTGCTAGAGAAGGCATCATCACTGATGCCATGATTGTTGCTTCTCAAAAAGAAGGTGTTTCTCCTGAACTTGTAAGAAGCGAAGTTGCAAGAGGTAGAGCGATAATTCCTGCTAACATCAATCACCTTAAACTAAACCTAAGCCCGATTGTAATAGGTAAGATATTCAAGACCAAGATTAACGCAAACATCGGAACATCAGCAATAGACCCAAGCATTGATGAAGAACTACAAAAATTAGACTACGTCAAAAAATATGGTGCGGATACAGTAATGGACCTATCAACTGGCGGCAACCTAAATGAGATCAGAATCGCTCTAATCAAGGAAGCAACGATGCCTCTTGGAACAGTTCCTATCTATCAAGTTCTCACTGAAAGGAAGGTCGTTGATGACATTACCGAAGATGATATAATCTCAATGATAGAACTACAAGCAGAACAAGGTGTAGATTATATGACCTTACACGCTGCAATTCTAAGAGACTTTATACCTCTCACTAGGAATAGGATAACAGGTATAGTAAGTAGGGGCGGCTCAATAATGGCACAGTGGATGACTATAAAGGGAAAGGAAAATCCATTATACACGAACTTTGACAAGGTTTTAGATATATGTAAAAAGTATGATGTTACAATTAGCCTTGGAGATGCCTTAAGACCTGGCTCAATTCAGGACGCAAATGATGAAGCACAAATGGCTGAATTAAAAGTTTCAGGTGAGCTTACAAAGCGAGCATGGGAGAAAGGTGTTCAGGTGATGGTTGAAGGACCCGGACATATACCACTACATCTTGTTGAATACAATATCAAAGTTCAACAGGAAATATGTAACGAAGCCCCATTCTATGTATTAGGACCTTTGGTAACCGACGTAGCCCCGGGATATGACCATATAGCATCTGCGATAGGTGCAGCATTAGCAGGATGGTACGGAGCTTCACTCCTCTGCTACATAACACCAAAGGAACATCTAGGAATACCAAACCCCGAAGATGTCAAACAAGGAATAATAGCATATAAAATTGCCGCACATTCAGCAGATATAGCCAAAAATATACCAGGTGCCAGAGAGTGGGACCTTGAACTTTCTAAAGCAAGGTTCAAGTTTGATTGGATTAGACAATTTGAACTAGCGATAGACCCCGAAACAGCAAGAAAATATCACGACGAATCATTACCAGATGACCCGTATAAGCGTGCCAAATTCTGCTCTATGTGCGGACCGGGCTTCTGTGCTATGAGAATATCTCAAGATACCCTTGACGAATTAGAACAAAAAGAGAAAGAACAAGTGCAACTATAGACATCCTTAAACGAGTATCAACAGTATATTGATAATACCCTCACTCAAAAGTATCACCAACCTTTAGCCTATACCCATTCACAAACGACATAGCGTCCATAGGCTTGGAACTCTCCGGTAGAACCTGTTGTATCTCTAAAATACCTTTACCAGTTTTCACTTGAATACCACCCTTGATACCTACTATTCCACCTATAACCCCATCTCTATCTTCATCAAGACACCTAGCCTTCAGTATTTTGATAATCTTACCTTTGTAGAATGTATACGCTTTAGGCCATTCTACGAACGCTCTAACTTGACCTAGTATGTATCTCGCTTCTTTCGCCCAGTCAATTCTACCATCTTCTTTTGTTATCATCCTTGTGTATGTTGCCTTAGACTCATCCTGCTGCCTAGGTTTTACATCAGGGTTTTCTATAAATTCTACAACCGCCTCTGCTGATAGGATAGCAAGTTTTTTGCTTAGAGATGTATAGTTATCATCTTCATCAACACTTATCTCTTTTTGTATCAGTATATCTCCTGCGTCCATCCTCTCATTTAGATAGAAAATAGTAGTTCCTGTAATCTCATCAAGGTTCAGTAATGCATAATGTATCGGAGAAGCTCCTCTGTATTTAGGTAGTAGTGACGGATGAACACCTATGCTTCTAAACCTCGGTATTTCAAACACACTTTTCGGTATTATCTTGCCATAGTCGCAAACTATAAACAAATCAAAACCTTTTGACCTTAAGTAATTTATGAAACCTTCAGACTTTATATCCTCACTATCCCAAACTTCAATTCCCTTCTCTATCGCAAATTCTTTAACAGGAGTTGGTTGAAGTTTTCTACCCCTACCCTTCTCCTTATCAGATTTTGTTATGACTAGAGTAATTAGACTACTACCTACAAACTTTACTATCTCCTCAAGTGTCATCCTTGAAAATTCACCAGAACCAAAGTAGCATATCCTGCTGAATTTTTTACGCACATCCATAGTGTAAGTAAGTATGAATATCATCTGGTCTTGAAATCCAAGTATCAATGATATATTAACACTAACATTATTTTAGACTTTCTTGTGAAAGACTTATTTTGGTATAACGGAAATAAATTCATCGGTATTGAGGCTTTTTATAGTTCAAGAAATGAAGCAAGATGTTTCAAAACAGATAGAGTTCTATGAATGAGAATTTTGTAAGTTTTGATCTTCTGGACAGAGTTGTCGGTTGAAACTGATAGTTAGACTTTGTAAATCCTTGGTACTCTTTTAGATATCCCACAGGTAATCTCGTAAGGTATAAGTCCTACTCTATAAGCAAAATCTTCAACTCTTATACTACCTTCTTCACTACCACCGAAAACTATAACCTCATCTCCTACATTAACAGAACTGTCAATACTAACCATAAAATAATCCATAGTAATTCTTCCAACTACTCTATACCTCCTTGAGTTTATTATAACCTCCATATTGTTTGAGAAAAGCGTAGGTATCCCATCGGCATAACCACAAGGCACAACACCAATGTATCCATCCTCCTTGAGAAAATATGTTCTATTATAACTTATACTTTCACCCTTTCTAAAAAACTTCTTCAACGCTATGTATGATTTGAGAGTGATAGAATTTCTAATAACTGCCTTATCCTTTAGGTTCATGTTAGGATAATATCCGTAGATTGATAGTCCGCACCTTGCGAAGTCATACTTACTTGCCTCTGGAATATTCAAAACACCACCACTGTTTGAAACATGAGTAGCAACATTTGGTACTATCTTCTTGAGCGAACTTAATATCTCATCAAAGACCGATAACTGATAGAGAGAAAACTCTCTGTCAAAGTCAGAAGAAGGAAAGTGTGTCATAATGTCTGTTATCTTACTTACACTAATACCTTGAATAGTTTCAACTAGTTTATCCGCATCTCTGTAATGGATACCTAATCGTCCCATACCAGTGTCTATCTCCAATCCAAAACTTATACTCTTGCCTCTTGAGACAGCAAACTTTTCTAACTCTCCTATGAAAGAAACTTCACTTACAATCGGAATCAGATTAGGATATTCCAGTAGAATGTTTAAATCTCTTACTTCCATCGGACAAAAAACTATAATTTCTGCTTCTTTGAATACATTGCTTCTGGTTAGTTCTAACGCTTCTTCTAGAGTTGCAACCGCAAACTTCCTTATACCCTTACTGTGCAGAAATTCAAATACTCTAACACCACCATGCCCATAAGCATCAGCTTTGATAACAGGAATTATAGGCTTATTACGGTTTAATCCTCTTAACTCAATATAGTTAAGATAGATTATGTTTAGGTCAATCTCTGCAAAGGTTCTTCTAAACACCGAAGAATGATAACAAAATACATTTTCGGTTTTAAAATTACATATCACAACAAATTTTAAGACGAGAGTTACTAAATCTATGAACAATACCGTTCTAGGCAACGGAATTATCTAATACTGTATCCCTAAAACGATTTGTTTACGGTATATAAAATAACCTTGTCATTTTGCACACTAGTTCAACAATTGTTCAAATTTTGGTGCACATTGGTTCAATCAACTCCATTGAGCCTAACCAAATTAAAGTCATGTTAAGCCTTAAAATAAAGCCTTTGGTAACACTGTTGCTTATTGAATTAGACTGGTATATTTTTTGAACATAGCTTTGATAAAGAAATGGAGGTAATGTATGAAGAGTATGCTTAAGGTGACATTGTTGGCTGTGATAGCGTTGCTTATGTTTGTTGGCATAAGCGATGCTTCAAGAACGCTGATAGTGTATGTCTACACTAACAGCAACCTAGCCAGTTGGACAAATATCCAACTCTACTACTGGCTACCAGGAACCACCACAACTGGGTTTGTTAATAGAATCTCAAACCATCAGAGGTGGTATGTGTTCTCCATAACGGGGCTATCAAACTTGACTAATAGAATTGGGCTTAAGTTAAGACAGGATAGCAGCTGGAGTAGGCAAGAACCTATAAAAAGCGGTTATGACAGGATAGTATCTCTTCCATCTCATTACTCAGCATCAAATGTTGCTCATATCTATGTTCACTCGCCTGTGAATTGGTGGGAAAGTTATACCTGGTGGCTACCTAATGAGATTTCGTTATATGAAAACCCGACTGCAGCAGCTGTTACAAACTATCTTGGTGCTACTTACTCAGGTGGAAGCACCTATACCACTCATTTCTCTTTCTACGCACCGAATGCTAGAAAAGTCTATGTTGCTGGAGACTTCAACTCATGGAATGCTACTAGCATACCTATGAGACTGTCACATGATAGGACACTATGGTGGGCTGCTGTTAATAATACCTCTCCAGGACAGAAGTACAAGTTTGTTGTTGAAAGACACGATGGAACTTTAGTCTGGGTTGCTGATCCAGCATCAAGAAAACAAGTTCATTCAACTGGTGATTCCGTAATAGTTTCTCAATCCTACACTTGGGCATCTTGGACAAGACCTACACACGACTACTATAATATTTATCAAATTCACATAAGAACATTCTTCACTAACGACTCTGATTATAGCGGTTGGGGGACATTCACTACTGCTATAAACAGATTTAACTATATAACTAATCTCGGTATGACTGCGGTAGAACCACTTCCGATACAGGAGTTCGCAGGAGATATATCTTGGGGATACAATTATGTGTTCCACTATGCTCCTGAGACATCTTACGCCGGTGGTGGAACATCAGCAGCAGGAACTAACATTATAACACTAAAGAATTTTGTAAATGAAGCACATAAGAGAGGATTAGCAGTAATACTTGATCTAGTGTTCAACCATCAAGGTGCGAGTGATGACCCAATAGCAGTGTTTGACCCCGCGGCAAACTGGAGTAATCCCGATACATATTGGTATTCCGGTTCAACACCCTGGGGGCCAAGGTTTAACTACTCAAATCCAATGGTCAGCAAGTACCTTGTTGATAGTGCTAGATACTTTATGGAGTTCTTCAGAGTAGACGGATTTAGATTTGATGCTACTGCTTACATAAATGACTGGGGCTTTATGCAGTTTGTTACAGATAGATTGAGAGCAATAGATTCAAGAGTTTTACTGATTGCTGAACATCTACCTAATGACGCGTGGGTCACAAGGAAAAGGGCTGCTGGTGGTGCTGGTTTTGACTCACAATGGAACGTTAATCTGTCTCACGAACTCAAGAAATTATTTACAAGTGGTCCAAGTGCAGTTGATGTCAACGCTATCGCTAACTATGTAGTTGCGGACTATCTAAACAATGGTCTTGACAACCAGAGTCCGAATGGACTATTCGCAATACAATACCATGTATCCCACGATGAAGCAGCAAACGGCAAGCAGAGACCTTCTGCTGATCTTGTGAATAGAGGATCCTGGGGTAACAGTGAATATGATGCCCAAGGACAGATGATAACAGCAATAGCTACAGCAGTGATGGCAAGAGGAATACCGATGTTATTCTTCGGTGAGGAGTTCCTAGAGGGATACTGGCCCGGTAATCAGAAGTGGTTCAGAGACGATATTCCTATAACATGGGCTAATCTCTCAAGAGTAAGAGCAACAAATACTATGAGAGCAGTAAGAGACCTCAACTGGATAAGAAGAAATAACGCACCTGTAAGATTTGACCAGATTGGAATAGTACATGTAAATAATACCGGAAAAGTTCTAAGCTTTAGGAGAGGTTATGGAACAGGAAGTGGAGATATATATGTTATAATTAACTACAATAAACAGAACTACTCAAGCTACGGAATACCGTTCCCGAGTGCTGGAACATGGAACCTGATATTCGCTCATCCAAGTGGTGCATACGGAGATGCTTGGGCTGATGCATACCTAGTCAATCCTGTCAATTACTCAGGTAGCGGAAATGTCAATATCAAGATACCAGAATACGGTGTCCTAATATACAGGAAACAGTAATCATCAAGAGGGGGTTAACCCCCTCATTTAATTACTTAAACTTATAAATCTAAACCTCCTTATCAGAACTCTCTTCCTTTTCAATTTCAACCTAATATGCAACTAGTTCTAATGTTCTGCTTTGATGTTAACAATAGACAAGCATACTAAAAATAGCAAATATCGTCCTGATTTAGATTCTACTTTCCTAGAGAAATCTAATTCTTTTGTTTTCTTTTAACAAAGAAAAAATCAACTTATCGAATTTACATTATACTTGTTTGTCCCCTCTTAAGATTTTTAGTGAAGTAATAACTAACAAACAAATAGGTTTTTACCTTAACTCCTATCTTGTAATTTACTCAAACAATCTTATAGAGACATATGGCATAGGATCTACTAGATCAGTTCCTATTCTAATCTCGTAGTGTAGATGGTAACCAGTTGCTCTTCCTGTCATACCTATTGATCCTATTACTTGTCCCTTTCTAACTGTCTCACCTACAGATACATATATTGACATCAAATGTCCATAAACTGAAACGAAACCATATTTGTGCGCTAACTTGATTACTTTTCCATACCCACCGGACCAGCCTGCTGATGTGACAACCCCATCAGCACTTGCTATTACAGGTGTTCCAGGCCAGTGTGCTATATCAATACCTGAGTGAAATCTTGCCATATTCATAAATGGATCTCTTCTATAACCAAAAGTTGATGTTATATGACCAGAACCATCCTTGACAGGCCAAACTGATGGTATATACCTTATAACATTTTTTGAATTCTCCACGAAAGTAGCAAATTTTTGCATCTGTATCTTGTAAATCTCTATTTCCTTTCTTAACCTATAAAGCTCGTCTATTTCTTTAGGTTTGTTGTAAATAACATCATCAACTGAAGAGGAATTAGGCTCATTACTATCTTCATCTTTACTTGGATATTCTATTTCCGAACCTATGTTTTGTAAAGTAGTCAATGAAAAAACTTTATTAACATCTGACCTAAAACTAGCAAACCTTTCCTTTAACAAATTAGCGTTGTTCACGAAACTATTTATATACTGATCTTTAATATGATTTTGTCTTTCAAGTCTCACAACCTTCTGATCTGTCATCTTCCTGTTAGAAACCGCTATTATTGAGGTAACTACTATAACAGATATAATGATTGAAACGAAAAGTAGTGCAAAATTTGATATGTGAATAGTTATAACTTTCTTCTCGGAATGAGGTATAAACATCACAGTTAATTTTTCATGTCCCCATTTTTGTATTTCCGAATTTTTTATCTTGAGCCATCTCCTGAAATCATAAATTAAAGAACTTATCTTTTCTTTTACACTATCAAAAAACTTTCTCATAAAGATCCTCCCATATTTTCGGATAATAACCTAGAATACACAAATACTCCTTCGCAGGTAAGATTTTAAATAATATTGATATAATTTTTCAATCTCTGAAGAGGGAGTTCAAAAAATGTATGTAATGCTTGTGAATACTTGTGATTCCGATAAATACCTCTTTGCAAGTGTTGTAAAAACACCAAAAACAAGAAAATTTTACCTCCATCCTCCCCAAACATTACAAATCCTAATACAGATATCACCACCAAACTCCTACCTACCTCCTTATCCCTAACTCCCAACCAC
>JANXAC010000023.1 GCA_025061835.1 Spirochaetota bacterium | reverse complement strand
TTCAAGTAATTTGATTGCACTACTCCAAGTGTTAGTTATTAGTGAATAACTTGAATTATTAATTCCTAGTGATGATAGATTTTTAGTTAATTGTCTGGTGAGATTGTTAGATTTTTCAACGAAGCATACATAACTTGCTCCCCTACTTATTGCTTCAATACCGACTATTCCAGATCCGCAGAACATATCTAAAAACGATGATGAAACTACATCAATTGAATTGAACAATGCCTGACGAACAGTTTCAGAGGTAGGTTTAAGAGAGTTGCTTTTGACAACTATATATCTGCCTTTGAGGTAACCACCTGATATTCTTAACATTTCTTTACTTTGAAAGTATTGAACCTACAATTTCTTTAACTATCTCATTTGCTACTTTATCTACTACTTCTTCTCTTCGTGATTTGAGTATCTCTAGTAGTGCTGATTTATCTACTTCAAGCCTTGATAGAACATTGTTTTTGTGGTTGCTTATTTCTTCGTTGAACTTAGTTTCAAGCGAAGTTTTAAGTTCTTGTAGTTCTTTATCTTTCTGCTCTCTGTAGTTTTCAATTTCTAGTCTGGCAGACTCTAGGATCTTTTTTGCTTCCAGTTTTGCTTCTTCAACTTTTTTTGATAGGCTATCATCTACCTCAAGTATTTTCTGAATAGTTTTTTCTATCTCGCTCATCGTGGGCGATGGAGGATTTGAACCTCCGACCTCTGCTGTGTGAAAGCAGCGCTCTAACCAACTGAGCTAATCGCCCTTCAATTAATACGACAATTTTAAAATACATACAATCTTCAATTCAATCTCAAAACTGGAATAGTGGTAGAGTCAAAAATTTCGTAGTTTTGTAGCTACTTCTTGCTGTAGTTCCTACTAGGATTAGTGATTTCTCCTACAAAATGTCAATAAGGGTCTAGTATTTATTTAGGTTTTAGGACTGACAATGGTTGTATAGAAGCCGAAGGTAGGATTTTATAAAAGTTTATGATCTTGATTATTCACATAGTGGAAGTTGGAATTTATTGAATACGGTAGAAATAGAAAATTATGCATATAAACCTTGATAATAGATGTAAATGTTTGAGTTTTTTGTATCTCAACTTTTCAATGGCATAACACTTGGTAGCATATATGCACTGATAGCATTAGGATACACAATGGTTTATGGGATACTCTTTATGATAAACTTTGCACACAGTGAGATTTTTATGCTAGGAGCATACATATCGCTTGGTATTTTTATTATTGTTTCTACTCTCACGGCTTATTTTGGGATAGTGATACCTCTTGCAGTTATAGTTGCATCTATGATAGTTGGAATTATAGGAGTTATAGTTGAACTTGTAGCATACCGACCACTTAGAAGTTCTCCTAGATTGACACCTCTCATTAGCGCAATAAGTGTATCAATAATTCTTCAGAATATTGTATTCATATTTGTGAGTAACTATGCTATATCTTACAATATAATATCTGATTTGCTACCTTCAGGTAATTTTCTAGGCTTTGAATACAAAGGTATGATAATAACTCTTATAACGATAACACTAATGGTGATCCTAGCATTGTTCCTGTCAAAGAGTAAGTTTGGTATAGCAATAAGAGCAACTTCTCAAGACAGGAATACCGCAAGCCTTATGGGTATAAATGTGAATATGATCATATCACTAGTATTCTTTATTGGTGCTTTTCTGGGTGCTGTTGGCGGGTTCTTTTATGGGGCGTACTATTCAATGATAAGGTATGATATGGGCTTTATACCGGGCATAAAGGCTTTTACTGCAGCAGTTGTTGGGGGAATAGGTAGTATTCCTGGTGCAGTCTTAGGAGGTTTCCTGATAGGTATATTTGAAATCTTCGCAGAAAGTTATATCTCATCTACATACAAGGATGTGATTGTGTATTCTCTTCTCATCCTCACACTCCTTCTAAAGCCGGAAGGAATTTTAGGTGAAAGGTCTATTGACAAAATTTGAGGTAAGATTATGAATACTAAGATCCTTCAAACTCTCAATATCAAATACCTTAAGGAAGAAGAAATATCAGAGTTAATATTTAGAAAACTTCTTGACAAACAGCGATTCTCTATCATATTTTTGGATATGAACCTAATGTATCATCTCTTAACAGATAAGGAGTTCTTTAAATCCTTACCACAGGATGGGATAATAATTCCT
Source organism: Spirochaetota bacterium (assembly GCA_025061835.1). NCBI lineage: Bacteria > Pseudomonadati > Spirochaetota > Spirochaetota bacterium. The sequence continues at coordinate 20,299 of JANXAC010000023.1, read as the reverse complement.
TCATCAAAGTTTGTTAGTTTCATAATATCAAACCTAATTGACTCAAATACTATACAGCCTGTTAGAGAGTCTTCAACGCTTTTCAAGAGTTTGAGGAGTATCTCTGATTACAACTACAGAATATTAGTTATTGAGAAGAACGAAAAGATAGCATCAAGGTTCAAGAAACATATAACATCTTCTATCCGTGATTCTGACTTGAACATAATAGGTATCTACAATGTCTTTTCGAACCGAATGAAAAACCAGAAGATTGAAACAATTAGAAAAATGGAGCCTGATATTACGATAGTTGGAAGCAATATAGTTAGGTTTGTTAAATTACTCAACAAAGACAAAAAACTTCTTAATAAATCTTCCATAATCTTTTCAAACAGAGGTGTCAAGATAATAGCAGGTTTTTCAAGTCTTTTTGAAGTTTTTAGAACGGTTTTGAAACTTTTGCAGTCTGTTGTGATTATCTTATGGTTTGTCAAAGAGAAAATTGTTTTGCTGTTTAGAGGAAGAAAATGAAGGTTATTGAATATGACAAAGGTGTTTTAAAACTCATTGACCAAAGGTTTTTGCCTGTGGAGGAGAGATACTTTGAGTGTAGGACACTTGAAGATGTTGTTTATGCTATAAAGGAGATGGTTGTTCGTGGAGCACCACTGATATCTATATCAGCAGCTTATGGTGTTTGTGTTGGTTTATATCAATATAAAAATGCTAGTAAAATTGATTATATATTCTCATCGCTAAGAAACGCAAGACCAACAGCATATAATATCTTCGCAATTCTTGACAGGATTGAAAAAAAGATAAAGAATTCGGGTTTCAAAACAATAGGCGAGCTAATAAAAATCGTTGAAGAAGAAGCAAAGAATATTCACGAGGAAGATAGAGAGTTGTGTAATAGAATTGCTAGGAATGGAGTTAAAGTTCTATCTGAAAATGCGAATGTTATAACGATATGTAATACAGGTATGCTTGCTACTGGTGGTATTGGGACTGCTTTGGGAGTAGTGTATGAAGGATATAGGCTTGGGAAGATAGGTAGAGTATACGTTCTTGAGACAAGACCGCTTCTACAAGGTGCTCGTCTTACGATGTATGAGCTTATGGAAAATAATGTTCCTTCTACTTTGATTACAGACAATATGATAGCCTTTCTTTTCTCAAGAGAAAAGGTGGATGTTGCATTGGTTGGTGCTGACAGGATTGTTAGGAATGGCGATACTGCTAACAAAATTGGGACATATAATCTAGCAGTGATATGTAATCACTTTAAGATACCGTTCTATGTTGTAGCACCATACACTACGATAGACCTTGAACTTGAAGATGGATCGCAGATACCTATTGAGGAGAGAAAGGTGGAAGAGGTTAAATTTTTTAGACAACAGCAAACAGCGCCTATGGAAGCAGAGGTTTGGAATCCTGCGTTTGATATTACTCCTTCGGAACTCATAACAGGAATAATAACAGATAAAGGTATCTTCAAACCAAATGAGATTTCAAAAATTGCTGTTAATCAATTTTAGGTTTAGGTTCTCTACAACTACTAGGTAGTGTCGTTGTATATTCAATGTTAGAGGTGGATTAGACAAGATGTTAGTGAATTTATCTCTATAATTTTTTAACTTATTGCTTGTTTGTAATTTGTTTGGTAGGTTTCTAGGTTTTGAGGATGATGGATAGATGATAACTTTGAGTTTAGTCTTAACCTATTTTGAGAGTTGTTTTTTGGTCGGGTTTAAAGAATTTTAATTTCTCTAAACATTATCACTATTTACGAGGAAGAGATCTTCGGTTGTTGTAATGAGTCTCATCTTACCTGCTAGTATCTCAACCTTGCCGTCACCTAGTATCTTTGATATTACACCTGTTTGACCGAACCTGTTTGAAAAGACCTTCTCTCCAACTTTGGGATTCTCAACTCTGACAAAATCTTCTAATGCTGGTTTTAAGTCTATTTCCGATGTGGTATTTAGAAGTTCTTTGTTTATTTCCTCTAATTCTTTTTGTGATATACTTTCACTCACAAGCCGTTGTCTTATCTTTGTTATCTTTGATTTGAGTTCATAAATATCTGACAAAATCCCATCAAATTCTCTTCTTCTGACCTTCTCAAGTTTTTGTTCCAGTTCTTTCATCTTCTGCTTGTAGTCTTTCTTAATTTTCTCAATCTCTTCTATCTTTTCTTTTAGTTCTTCTTTTATCTTCTCTATCTCTCTTTTTTCGTTTTGTATCTCAATTATGAATTTTTCGTGTATATCAACTCCTTCTGTCATTACCTTGAGAGCATCACTTGTAATCTCATCGTTGAGACCAAGTTTGTGTGCTATGAGTATTGCATTACTACTCCCTGGCATTCCTATAACAAGTTTGTATAGAGGTTTCAAAGTTTCGTTGTCAAAATCCATATAGGCGTTTCTGAAATATGAGTTTGACATTGGTAGTTTTTTGACTAGTGAGTAGTGAGTAGCAACTGCTATTTTTGATTTCTTCTTGGCTAAGTATTTTAAAACTGCTACTGCTAGTGCTTCTCCTTCTCTTGGGTCTGTTCCGGTTCCTATCTCATCAAGTATCACGAGTGATTTAGCGTCTGCTATTTCAATTATATCTTTGAGTTTGATTATGTGTGCTGAAAAAGTGGATAGGTTCTTCTCAATACTCTGTGGATCTCCAATATCCGCAAGTATATTGTCAAAGTATCCAATAACAGAGTTAGGATCTGCTGGTATGGGGAAGCCAGATAATGCCATCGCAGTCAGAAGTCCAATTGTTTTTATTGAAACTGTTTTACCAGAAGTATTAGGACCAGATATTATAATACCTCCAAACTCATTCTCGCCTATCTCAACGCTTATAGGAACAGGGTTTTTTAGAAGAGGATGTCTAGCATTTATGAGTTTAACTATTTGCTTTGATGAGAGTATTACTTTCTCTGAATTGGTAATTATTGAAAATCTGGCAACCGCTTGTAGTTCATCAAACTCCGAAATTATGTTGATAATATCGTCAATTAGACCTGATAGATTGCCTAGTTTTGATGTAATCTCCTGAAGTATCCTATCAACCTCTCTTCGTTCTTCATCCACTAGTTCAAGGTATCTTATTGCGTAAGGTTGTATGAATTTTGGTTCTACGAATGCAGTATGTCCTGTTGATGATATATCCTGAACGAAACCATCAATGGCGTTTATGTAATCTATCTTTATGGGTATAACAAACCTATTGTTTCTGATAGTAACAAACCTATCCTGAAGAAACTCCTCATTCTCGGGTTTGTTTATGAAATCATTCAGTATTCTAATGGCACTGGTTTCTATTCTCTCTTTTTCTGATATTATCTTATCCAATCTATCGCTAGCAGTTCTGAATATGTTTCCATTTTGGTCTATTGATTTTTTTACTTTTCTCTCAAGATCCTCAAATTTTTCATAGAAGTCGTTTACATCAATAGTTATAAGTTCCTTCAATATCAGGTATTCGTTGTCAAGGTTCGTTATAAAAACTATTAGTTCTTTGAATGTTTTTAGAAACTCGTATATCTCATAGAGTTGTTTTGGTTGAATTATTACACCTTGTTTTGATGATGTTCTCCATATCTTTACTAACTCGTTATTTATGACAGGAATTACAATACCCTTGTGTATATTCTTGATTTTTATTATAAGTGATTGTTTGTGAGATATTAGAGTCAATGCTTCTGTGTATTTTCTTCCGTAAGATAGAGGTTGAGTTGAGATGACTCTGTTCTTACCTTCTTCGGTAAAGCAGAAGGATGAGATTATCTCTAGGATTTTGTCATACTCAAGGTCGGAGAGATGATTATGTCTCATAGAGTTTTTGTTTATTCTGTGAGAGTCTCTTTAGGTCGTTTATGTTATTTATCTTTATACCTTCTTTGTCAATAGAAATCTTTCCCATTTTTACATACCTATTGAGTATTTCTTCGGCTTCCTTGGGTGATATGCCTGTCCAATGCGCTATATCTTCAACATTTGCATTCAGACTAACAATCTTTTCGTTTTCTTTAGCGATACCTTCTGAAAGCATTATGAGTGTTTCAAGGACTCTAGTATCGTAATCTTTTATGCTTAGGATCCTTAGCTTTCTTTTAGCATCGTATATCCTCCTTGAGAAGTTTTTTAGTAGTTTAAGAGCCCATGGTGGATTGTTTTTGGCTAGTGTTTCAAAATTGTTCCTATCAACTCTAATCAGAACAACATCGGTTTCTGCTATTATGGTTGCAGTTCTTTTGTCGTTATCAATCAGAGCCATCTCACCGAATATCTCACCGGGTCCTATTATGTCAATAGTTTTCTCTTTGTTATTCTGTATTTTGGTTATCCTAACTTTACCTTCCTTTATGACATACATTTCCTCTCCCGGTTCAAACTCGCAGAATATTATATCTCCTTCTTTGAACCTGACCTCAAACGAGTCTGTTTTTTCCATACTATCTCACCTCGTATATCATTACCTTTTCACCTTCCTTAAATATTATAGCATAATTTTCTCCTATCTCAACAATTTTTTCGCCCATCACAACATCTCCAACTTTAGCGTAGAATACACCTGTTATACCTACCTCTTCCCTTCCTTCAAGTATTGCGATCTTCTCGTTGTCTATGACTAGCACACCTTTGAGGTTGAATTGAGAGAAAACACTTTTTTCTTGTTTTATGTAAGATGTTGTCTGTTTAATATTTTTAACCTTTTTATCTTCTTCACCACCAAGCCTTGAGAATGGGTTTCTGAGTGATATTACATCCCTATACTTGGTATCTCTCTGTTGCAGACTCTCAAGGTTGTTTTCTTCATTCTCTTGTGTTGAGTAATAAGTTGTATTGAAGTATTCTAGTATGGCAGGAACTGAAACTCTGATCATATTAAACCATATCCCTATCACTACAATAACAAGTATCCATTTAACTACACTGTTGTTCATCCTACCACCTTTTGAAACTACTGAACCATTTCCTTATGTATGAAAAACTATCCTTGTCCATGTTCATAAATTTTATAGCAGAAACGAAACTGTTATTCTCATAAGACACTCTAATTACCTCACCAAGTACTTCAAAGAACTTTGGTCCTATTCTGAAATATACCTTTATCATATCTCCAATGTTTACAAAGTATGATATATGTTTATCTATCTTTATCTTGATACCACCAAAACTTATATCAATCACTGGAATAGGGTAATCTCTGTGCTCATTAATGACGAAGAACCTGTTGTAGCAAAAAAACTGTTCTATAAGGTCAACCATCCCTAAAACTTTCATAAGTTTTAAGATATCCTTATAGTCCTTTAGGTTTATAGGTTTGTGATCGCATATCATAAGGTATCCGAGTAGTGTATCAACTACGAATATTGGTACATATACGTAGGATTTAAAGCCCTTTGATGTGTGGTAGTTGATAAACATCTTAACTTCGTTGTCAAACAAATTTCTCTTGTTTGGTTCCAGAAAGTGACCGTAAGTTGCAAAGCGATAAACTTCTATAGGTTCTAAAAGGTCTTTGGGGTCAGTGCTTTGTGCTACCAGGCCTATTTTGTCGTTTCTACAATACTTAAGCCAAGGTAACTGTGAAAATTCGTCTATGAATAGAACTTCTCCAAACTCGTTGTTAAGGTTGGTAACTATTTCATTAACGACTTGTTCATAACTTATATTCTGTAGCCCTTCTTTGAAAATGCTTCTAACGGATTTAGGAAACCGATTTATGAATTCTTTATCATCTATCTCCTTTATTATGTTTAGGCTCGCAAAAAGTATTCCTTCAACATTATACCTCTCATACTCTCTGTAGTGCTTTTTGATTATGTTTGCTGGTAGGACGCAACACGCTTCACCATTTTCAAACTTTACTATTTCGGAGTTGAAAAAAAATAAATCCTTACCATATGGTAGAAGACAATTTATACCATAAGGTAGTTTCTGCAGTTCTATGTCTATTGACATCTTGAGGTAGAAATATACATCATCAACTTTTAATATTTTTGCTTTTATTTTGAGGTCATCTAGTATCACTAGGATCTCGTTCTCGGAGGAGATGAAGAACTTAAGTATATTAGATTGAGTTTCAGTGCTATACATAACAAAAATATAAAACTACATTACATTTTTTTCAACAAAACTGAAGGTTCTAACTGTCTTATGCTATTTTGAGTTGTTCATTACTTTATCATTCTCATCCTTAATATAGTCTGGTATGGAATTTGGTATTTCTTTGTCAAACGAGAAGTTTCGGAGTTTTGTCATTGTGGGATGTAGAACCAGTTTAAGATTGTATTCAGCATTTGGGTAAACTGAATTTATCTTTTCCGCGTAGTTTTTTGCTTCCCACCAACTCAACATAGCATTTCTTATGTTGTCATCACCTCTTAACTGTATATAAGCGACACCTTGATTATTATAGGTTCTTATCAAGAATGATGCTATTTCTTTATGTCTTTCAAGTTTAGGGTTTAGCGAGGGTATTTTTTCTAGTATCTTAAGGTATCCTTCTATTGACTTGTTGTATTGAACTAGTGCTAGGTCAGGTTTGCCAAGTTCTAGGTATATGTTACCTATGAATTGAGATAGTAGCGGGTTCTGTGGGTTTCTTATGTATGAGTAAGATAGATACTTCAGTGCCTCTGTAAGCATTCCGTTGTTGTAGTATATCTTGGCTATGTTATAGTTTATTGATGATAAGTATTCTACACTCTCTGGTTCACCTATCTTTAGTCCTTCAAGGTAGTATCCAAGTGCTGTTGGTAGGTCGTTGTCTTGGTAGAATATATCTCCTAACTTGAAGTATGCCTCTTTCTGAAGTGGGTCTATCTCTATTGCTTTCTTGTAGTTCTCTATTGCAGAAGCTTTGTTTCTTAAGAGATACTCAATATTACCTATTAAGACATATGATTTTGCGTGTTTTGGGTTTAAAGTTGTTGATATCTTTAAGTTTTTCAGAGACTCTCTGTAATTTTCGTTTTTGAATAAGTATCTGGCGAACTCATAATAGAAGTCTGGGTCTTTGGAGTTTATGGTTGATAATTCAAACAAAACATTCTTTGCTCTTGCAAGGTCATTTTTGTCAATGTAGTATCTTGATAGTTCTATTCCGACCTGTTCTGAAACCGCTTTTTCGTCTAGTTTCTTTATGTAGTCGTATATTTCATCAACTTTATTTTTATCATCAAGCCTTATGTATATTGATATTAACCTGAATAGTGATGATATGTGTTTATTGTCTTTTGCTTTGAGATATTTCATATACAGTATCTCTGCATCTTTGTAGTATGACTTTGACTTGTAGTAGTCTCCCATCTTGATGTAAACTTGAGCATTGAGATCTATACTTCTAAAACTATTATCCTCTACTCTTCTAAACTCCTCAGAATATTTCAATGCTTTGTTGAAATCTGGTGTTGGTAATCTGGTGAGTGCTTCAACATAGTTTAGACTTGTCCTGTAGTCATAAGGCCATATCTTCAGTGCTTTCTCTAGTTTCTCCACCGCTCTTTCTGGAACATTGTTGTAGAGATACCTAAGTGCGTAGGTATTATACCATTCTATTTTCCTACCACCTATTTCTTCCGCTCTGTTAAATAATCTTTCTGCCTCATCGTAATAGCCACCGTCTATAAGGTTAAGTCCCCTGTTGTATAGGTTTTCCGAATATATGTTTCTAGATACTGTTGTGAATACTATGAAACCTACGACTGCTAACACACCTGCTGCAACAAAGACTATTACTGACCTTTTGAGGACTTTTTCTAGTGCTTCTTCAGTTTTGCTTTTCTTAGCCGCCATTATAACTCTTCTCCCGGCGGCAACTGGCTCAAACCTATAGAATGGTGCTATCTGTTTAAGGTAATTTCTCAGCTCATCATTAGATGGACTATCCAAAATAAAGGACAATAATTCATTTACCTGTTTTTCTGATATAATTCCATTTTCTATCAATTCCTTTACTGCCCTTCTTATATCACTTGGATATTTCTTAAGTAGAGAGATTGCTTTGAATGCATCGGCGTCCGAGATGCTTTCTATCTTTGTTTCAGTTGGTGGTGCTTCTTGAATGTATTCTGGTTGTTTGGGTTGGGATGGTTTTTGATATCTGGTTGGTTTTTCTTGAAACTCTTCAGAATATATCCGCTCCTCTGGGGATACTTGGGTGACTTTATCAAAAGGTTCAGGTTCCACAGTTTGAGTTGATCCTTCAAAGAACTCTTCCAGTGGCTGTTCAAATGATACTTCTTCAGCACTTTCAATACCTTTAACTATGCTTTCAACCTGTTCTGATAAAGGTTCCTCTCCAAATACGATTCTTTCTTCACTCTCTGAGGGAAACTCAAAACCTTTCTCTCCTGCTACGCTAAAAATTTCTTCTATTCCACCTTCTTGTGGAAACTCAAAACCTTTCTCTTCTGTTTGTCCTTCCAGCGGAAATTCAAACCCAAAATCTTCTTTTCCCCCCTTCTCTAAAGGGAATGAAGTTTCTGGAATAGTAATTTCTTCTTTAGAAGTTGTTGCTTCAGAAACACCTAGTATACTCTCAAGATCCTCTGTTGAGAGTTCTTGTTGTTTCTCTTCTATCTCACCTATTCTGAAGTCTTTTAGCAAGTCAGAGACTTCTACTGTATCTATGGTTTCTTGAACTTTTGATGGTTCAACGAAGGTTTGCTGAACTTCTACTGGTTTAGGGACATCAGGAACTACTGCTTCCTCTTTGGTTTGGGCTATATTTTGTTGTTGTGCTTCTCTTATGAAATCAGGAATTGTTAGATTTTTTATCTCTTCGTAAGTTGGTAATGGCTTGTCAAATAATGATAACATCTCTTCTATTTCGTCTTTCTCTTGGGTAAATTCTTCGGATATAACACCTGTATCTTCGTATCTGGTTTCAATTTCTGGTTTGGATTGCTCGTAGTCTAATTCTGATGTTATACTTTCTTCTATTTCTAATCCCTCAGCCTTTTCAGTAGATAGTTCCGATCCCTGGAGGTTTGTTTCTAATATTGTCTCCTCTTCAGCAGAAGTCTTAGCTTCTTCTATAACAGATAAGAGTCTATCAGGTGTTATGCTATCCTCTTTCCCCAAGTAGGAGAACAGCTTGTCAATATTCATAACCTAAATACTATTATATTATAAGTATAGGTAATGTTTAAATTTTCTGAAATGTTAAATAAATAGGTTAATCATTAAAAATTAGTCGTTAAGACTGTTAGGGGGTTATTATGAAGCCAAAACAAGTTGTTAGGTTATTCGTTCCTATATTTTTGCTGTCATTGATAGGAGTAGTTTATGGTCTGATACTGAATAATGTAGTGCCTTATTTGGTTATTGGTATTGCTTTTGGTGTGATAACATTTTTTATTGAGAGAGCGGTTACGAATATTAAGTTTGACATAATATACTCCTTTCTAGGGGGCATAGCGGGGTTTTATTTTGGGACGTTGATTGATTTAGCGTTTAAGGATATATTCTCAAGTATAGGGTACAATTCACAAGCAAAACCGTTTATTCAGATTTCGTTTGCATACCTAGGTTTCTTTACTCCTATATTCGTAAAAGGGTTAAAACCATTTTATGCTCCATCCCTAGAAAGAGAGATTTCCAATCAGGATCAAGAAGTCTCACCTTTTAAATACAAGATCCTTGATACCTCTGCAGTGATAGATGGAAGGATAGCGGAAATAGCGAAAACGGGATTTCTTGATGGAGTGATATATGTTCCTAAATTTGTCCTAAATGAGATACAGATGTTAGCAGACTCGCAAGAGAATGTCAAGAGAAATAGAGCCAGACGCAGTCTTGATGTTCTAAATGAACTCAAGGAAATACCTCACATAAACCTTAAAATTATAACAAGAGACTATGAGAATATACATAAGACTGATGAGAAGTTACTGAGATTGGCAAAGGATATAAATGGTGCTATAGTAACAAATGATTATAATCTTAACAAAGTAGCGAAAATAGAAGGTATAAAGATCCTTAACATAAACGACCTCACGGTAGCGTTAAGACAGATATACTTACCTGGAGAGAAACTAACTGTTCAGGTCATAAAAGAAGGGAAAGAAAGATCACAGGGTGTTGGATATTTACCTGATGGAACTATGGTTGTGCTAGAAAATGGTAAGGAATTCATCGGCAAGGAAGTAGAAGTAAAGGTCACGAGTGTATTACAAACATCTTCGGGTAGGATTATATTCACTCAACTTGACGAAGCCTTACAACAAGTTCAACATACTCAACAAAAAACATACCAAAAGCCTATCAAGAAGTAAAAAGATAGTTTTAGATGTCAGATTACATAGGAGTTTATATTCACATTCCGTTCTGTAGAAGAAGGTGTATATATTGCGATTTTACAGTAATTGACACTAACAACAAAGTGGTGCCTAACCTGTTTGAAACTTATACTAACTGCCTAAATACAGAGATCAGTCTTCGTTTTAATCATATCCAGAATGTTAGAAATATAAAGGATATTAAAACACTATACCTAGGAGGGGGAACTCCTTCTTTTATAGGAACTGAATTTTTGAAGGATATACTTGAGAATGTGTATAGGTTTGTATCTCCTTCACAGTTAGTTGAGACTACAATTGAGGTAAATCCTGAGGATGTTAGTTATGAGTTTTCAAAATTCCTTGTGGATTATGGGATAAGTAGGGTCAGTTTAGGGATACAGAGTATGGATGATGAATGTCTTAAGATGTTGTCTCGCAGGAATTCAAGGGAAATGAATGAAAGAGCGATAAAGACTTTACAGGATAGCGGAATTGAGAACATAAACTGTGATGTAATATTTGGTATCCCGAATTCGCAATCTAGTCAAGTAATACGGACATTGGAAGAACTTGTGAGGTTTGATATTAAGCATATATCGGCATATAGCCTTACAGTAGAGGAATACACGCCACTACATCTGATGGTTAGTAGAAACATAATAACTACTAAAGAAGATGTTGATAAAGAATTTATTGAAATTCATAGCTTTCTTACTTCAAGTGGGTTTGAACATTATGAAATATCAAACTACTCCAAAATAGGATACGAATCAAAGCATAATCTATTATACTGGAACAGGAATGAGTATATAGGTCTAGGACTGGGTGCTTGGGGTTTTATAGAAAATAGAAGGTATCAGAATGAGTTTAGGTTTAGGCTTTACAAGGATAAACTTGAGATGGGAGAATTACCAACGATTTTTGGAGAGAACATAGATAACCATAAATCGTTTGAGGAGATTGTAATGTTGGGTTTCAGAACGAGAGATGGGATTAAATTAGATGAAACTAGAAAACATCTTGATGCTTTTTCATTCAACAAATTTCTTAAAGAAATCAAGAAGTTTGAAGGAGAGTTTTTGGAAGTAAGAGATGGGAGGGTGATACCTACTATCAAAGGATGGCTATTCTCTGATTATATAGTCTCCAGTCTTATTAGTGTAGTCTGATTAAATATTTTGTGAAGGTTTTATATCATATTTTCGTTGTATTGTTGTTGAAACTTGTTATATGATTACTTAGAGTTTGATTGAGTTAATACGCAAATTTGTGCATTTATGAAGGTAATCTAGGGGTATTCTTGAGAATGAAGTTCAAGTTCCTTACATTAACCTTTGAGTTCTAGTTGTTTTTATATCTATAGAGTTGCTAGAGTATTTTCTGGAGTGTTTTCGTAATGAATATGTTGTCAAGTTTTTGGTGTTTTAATTACCTCTCCATTTTTTGAATACTACTGAAGCGTTATGTCCTCCGAAACCAAAGGAGTTTGAAATAGCATATTCCACATCAAGTTCTATTGCTTTATTTGGCACAAAGTCAAGGTCGCATTCGGGGTCTCTCTCTTCTTGGTTTATAGTTGGATGGATTTTACCAGTTTCAAGCATCTTCACAACTGCGACTGCTTCAACACCGCCTGCCGCTCCGAGAGTGTGTCCTATCATTGATTTGGTAGAATTAACTTTCAACTTGTATGCGTGTTCGCCGAATACGGTCTTTATTGCTTCAACTTCTGCTTTATCACCTAGCGGAGTTGAGGTTCCGTGAGAGTTTATCAGTTGAACATCGGTAGGAGAGATTCCTGCTGACTTTAGAGCATTTCTCATTGCTATTGCCGCACCTGATCCGTCAGTGCAAGGTGCTACATGATGGTAAGCATCTCCACTTACCCCGTATCCAGTAATCTCTGCGTATATTTTAGCACCTCTTTTCATGGCATGGTCAAGCGACTCTAAGACTAGTATCCCAGCACCTTCGGAGATAACAAAGCCATCCCTATTTTTATCAAAAGGTCTTGATGCCTTTTCAGGTTCATCGTTTCTTGAGGATAGAGCATCTATCTGTGTAAAACCTGCTATACATAAGCCATTTAAAGCCGCTTCTGAACCTCCTGTTATCATAACATCTGCATCACCAAGTAGTATATGCATTATTGATGCTATTATTGAGTGATTTGCAGAAGCACATGCCGAGACGGCAGTGTAGTTAGGTCCTCTAAAACCATACTGTATTGAAACATATCCTGATGCAGTATCGGCTATTGACATTGAGATAAAATTAGGATTTACTTTTCTTCTACCTTCCTGAAAGAACTTTATAGAGTTATTGTAGAATTGTAATCCACCACCTATACCTGAACCTATTATCACACCTACCCGTTCCTTGTCAAGTCCAGAATAGTTAAGAAGTCCTGAATCTTCAATAGCCTTTTGTGAGGCGTAAATACCAAAGTGTGTGTATCTATCAGTTCTTCTAACAACTTTTTTATCAATCACTGCCTCTGGGTCAAAGTTTTTAACTTGTCCTCCTATCTTGGATGGTGAGTCTTGGTCCAGATCTTCTACTTCCAGTCTAGATATGCCTGATTTTCCGTTAACAAGGTTATTGAAGTATTCATCAACATCAAGCCCTAAGCTGGTTATAACTCCTAGACCAGTAACTACAATTCTTCTTCTCATTCCTACCTCCTTATCGTAAATTTATAAGTGTTGTTTTCCTATTCTAAAAATTCTTTGATAAGAAAATCAATATAAGTCAGTTAATAAAGCCTAAAATTCACAACTGGAGTGAAGTTTCTTCATAAGTGAGTAAGCAAAAAGTTATTGTTCTGGCTACTAACTTTTAGAGATTGGAATTCGTTAATCTAGAATTTAGGTAGTTTTTAGGTGATAAGTGAAAATTCCTCCTAAACCTTGGCGGTTTTCTAGTGAAATTTGTGATGTATATCCTTCATATTTCTTGGTAGTAAGGAGTTTTTGGTTTGGGGGTGGTTATGATTGAGGTTAAGGTGTGCAATAGTGTCAAGGATTTTATAAAAATACCATTTTATGTGCAGGGTAATGACCCTAACTGGGTTCCCCCTCTTATTATGGATATCAAGAAAAAGTTAGACAAAAAAAGATCGTCATTCCTGAAACACAACGAAGCCGAGTTTTTCATAGCATACAAGGATGGTAAGCCTGTTGGTAGAATAGCAGGTATTGTTAACAACATACATAACTCACGATACAACAAAACCGATGGATTTTTTGGTTTCTTTGATAGTGTGAATGATCAGGAGGTTGCGAATAAGTTGTTTGATACTGTTGTATCTTGGCTCAAGAGTAGGGGGATGAATACAATCTATGGACCTGCAAACTACTCAACCAACGATGAATGGGGGCTACTTGTTGAAGGGTTTGACTCACCTCCGTTTATTATGATGCCGCATAACCCAGAATACTACAAGACACTTATTGAGAACTACGGGTTTAAAAAAGCGAAAGATCTGTATGCTTGGTATTACGACCCAACGTTGCCTGTTGATGAAAGGCTTTCAAACCTTATGGAGAGAGTCCTGAAGCGCGGTAAGTTCAAAGTTAGATATATTGATATGAAGAACCTGAAGGAGGAGGTTGATAAGATAATTGATATATACCACGACAGCTGGTCTGAAAACTTTTTCTTCATTCCACTTACCGAAGAAGAAAAGAAGGAAATCTCGGAGTTTTTATCCTCAATAGCGTATCCTGATATGGTTATCATAATAGATACTGAAGATGGTGAGTCTGTAGCGTTTTCAGTTGCAGTTCATAACCTGAATGAGGTTTTAATAAAATATAAGACTCCGAATATAGGTATCCTTTACATTAAGCAACTACTATCACTCGCCTATAGGTTATATATCAAGCCTAGAAATAAATTCAATACTGCTAGGTTGCTTCTGGCTGGGGTCAAGAAGAAGTATAGGGGATTAGGTCTGGATCTTGTTCTTTACATGATGACATATAGAAATGCTAACAAGAGAGGTTATAAGTATGGAGAGTTATCTTGGACGCTTGAGGATAACAGGATGATCAACGAAGGTATAGAGAAGATGGGTGGTAGAATACACAAGATATACAGGGTTTATTACAAAGAGATTTAGAATTTTATACTCACACCGAGACTGGGAATGAAATTAGAACTGATAAAATGTATTTCAAGAGGTATTGATAGTTCAAGTATGCTGCTTTTTAGTGCGAGACTACTTCCTGCCGTTAATACATAACTACTGCTAGATGAGAAAAAGCCACCAATACCTACAGTGATGCTGAACCATTCAAATAGTTCATATCCGAAGCGATATTCTGCGACAAAACCATCCCACAACTTACCAAGATTGAAATGTAGGTGGCCGTTTTCAAATAACCTAAATCCAATACCTGCCTTATAGCCTATATATAAATTTTCAAAAGCATAACTGATGTTGAGATTCACACTTAATCTTAAGTTGTTTTTGGGTAATTGTTGAGTTGTTCCCTCCAGATTTGTAAGAAAGTTTTCAACATAGTTCGTTATAAAGATATAGTTCGTTAAGAATACATAGTTGGTTATGAAGTTAGTTGTTTCGTTTGTTATATTGTGATAGTTTGTTGAGTAGATAATATTTTCAGATTTATAACTACTATCCTTTAATTCTCTTACATCATATGCTTTAAGGATTTTCTCACCAAAGGCAGTTTTGACTATCACACTATCTTTCGTTCTACCAACTTCTACTCCTTTGATTTTCTGTCCGTTGATCTGAACTTCAACAACCTTATCGGAGATAAATTCCATTGCTGCTATCTGTTCATCCTTCAAGGTCAAGACTCTACCATCGTCGGTTTTGAAAGTTATCGTATTCCCCTGTTTTGAGACAACCTTGCCTTTTATAACTTCTCCACTTTTAAGTATTATAACATCTCCTAGACAGATTTGATTGAGCAATAGAACACTAATCAGAATACTTAATCCTATCAATATCTTTCTTTTGGAACTTTTTTCTTCCATCTTTGGTATCAAAGATTATAAACTCATCCTTAATTTCTATCAAGTTGCCTTCAAACTGGCTGCCATCTTTGAGGAATATAATGTTTTTGTATTTATCTTCTTTAACGGGTTGAACTTCTTTACCATCAATAAGAAGTTTTTTATCACTCACATTTATGTTGAACTTACTGGCTTGGAAGACATATTTAGTATTACCTATATAGACTACTATACTCTTCACTTTAGTGTTTGGTGAGACTGATATTGTTCCTTCTATCGTTTCAGGAAGGTAGATAAACAAAGTCTCATTACTTGTAGATAGTTGTATGTTTTCACTTCTATTAATACTTGATACCTCAATTTTGTTGTTGTCAATACTGTATGTTGTCTGTATATCCTTGTTGATATTTCGTAATGTGGTGAAAGTAATTATACCAAACATAACAATAACAGAAGAGAATACTAGTGCTAGTGAGTATGATATAAAACCTGATTTTTTGTTTAAGTTCTGTTGTGCTGTGAAGTATTCATCTTCCTTCATCTGATAAAACTTACTGAATACATTTTTCTCAACTTGAGAGGATATATATTCAATTGTTTTACTATCTAGGTTTTTGTAGATTAGGTTATTTATATCTTCAAAATATTTTTCGTAATCTTGCAAGTCATAATTTCTACTCATACAATTTCCCTCCTTTAAGTTTATCTCTTATATAGTTGATGACTCTCTTTAATACTCTTTTTACTGTTCTAGTGCTACATTTTTCAATATTGGCAATCTCTTCTATCTTGTAACCTTCTAACCTAAAGATTAGTATTTCTTTGTCTCTATCAGGTAAATTGTCAATGATATTCATGATGTCCTCTCTAACTGCGTTACTGTCGTCTATCGTGGAAGTATTAAAGGATATGTCTTCTAACAATTTTCTATCTCTTTTTTCTTTTCGCTTCCTATCCCTTATTATGTTGAGTGCGGTAGTGAAAATGAAACTTTTGAAACTGCCTCTAGGTGAGTAGTTTTTTATGTTTTCAAGAAACCTTATAAATGTCTCCTGGACTATGTCTATCGTCATGTCAGTGTCTCTTGTGTATTTATAAACGAAACCTATAAGCATTTTACTGTATTTGGAATAGAGTTCGTTGAAAGCGTTTTCATCTCCACATATAACTCTGTATATTAATTCTGCTTCTTTTTCATCTTCCATATATAAGTATGGTAAATGAAGATAATATTCTTTTAACACATATTATAAACGAATCAGATAGCAGTATTGTGACTAATAGAGTCTTATTTTTAAATTGAAAACGCTTAATTCAATAATATTAAATTTCTATACAACCGATGAAGAGATACAAGATATTTAGAAAAACGCGTCTGGGTGTTGATGTTGAAGAGAAGACAGAAGGGGAGACAGTTGGATTAACAAAGACGAATATAGTCAAACTATTTCCTGAAGGTTTGAAACTGGAATCTGGGGAGACGCTACCTGGTCCTATTGATGTTGCTTATGAAACCTATGGTGTTTTAAATGACAGGAAGGATAATGTTATTCTTGTTTGTCATGCGCTTTCGGGGTCTGCTCACGCTGCTGGGTATATGAGAGAGGTTGAGGATGGTGTTTTGGATGGCAACACAGAAGGTTGGTGGGAGGATGTTATAGGGCCTAACAAAGGTATTGATACCAAAAAGTATTTTGTTGTATGTTCTAACTTCTTGGGAAGTTGCTATGGAACTACAGGTCCTACTTCTATAAATCCTAAAACTGGTGAGGTTTACGGTTTATCCTTTCCTGTTATAACGATAGGTGATATGGTTAGAGTTCAAAGAGAACTGATGAGATATTTAGGAATAGAAAAGATTGTTTCGGTGGTTGGTGGGTCAATGGGAGGTATGCAGGCTCTTGAGTGGTCGCTTATGTATCCTGATATGGTTAAAAGTGCGATAGTTATTGCCGCTACGGCAAATTGCTCGGCTCAAAACATAGCGTTTGACGCCGTTGGTAGGAACGCAATAATATCAGACCCTAACTGGGTTTCCGGTGAGTATATGAAGAAGAATACCTTTCCATCCAAAGGTTTAAGCATAGCAAGAATGATAGGACACATAACTTACCTAAGCGGTGAGTCTATGGATAAGAAGTTTGGAAGAAAGTTCATAAACGGTAAAACCTATGATGTTGATGAGTTTGAATTTGAGGTTGAGAGTTATCTCGGGTATCAAGGTGAGAAGTTTGTTCAAAGGTTTGATGCTAATTCATATCTCTACATAACCAAAGCGATGGACTACTTTGACTTACCGCAAAAATATGGAGATGGAGACTTGAAGAAAGCATTTCTAGATGCTAAGGCTAAATATCTTTTCATATCCTTCTCGTCCGATTGGCTCTTTCCACCATCTGAATCTCTTGAGATGGTATCTGCTTTGTTGGCAATCAATAAAGATGTATCATACATAAACATAGACTCCATACATGGTCACGATTCGTTCCTAGTTGATACTGAGGTTGAGAGTAGGGTTATAAGGTCATTCGTAGATGCAGTCTATAGTGAAAGTAGTGTTGGTGTTCTGTAATGGAGATAAGAAGAGATTTAAAGATAATATCGGACATAATAGAACCGAGAACAAGAGTTTTGGACTTAGGATGTGGTGAAGGTGATCTACTACTCTATTTAAAGCAAACAAAGAACATTCACGGTTTTGGTATAGAGATTGACACTGAAGAAGTTATACAATGCCTAGCAAAGGGTTTGAATGTGATACACTATGATATAAACAAGGGACTTTCGTTTATTGACGATAACTCGTTTGATTATGTTGTGTTGAGTAAGACGATACAGCAACTCAAGTCTCCCGGAAAACTGCTTGAAGAGGTTTTAAGGATATCCAAGAAAGCCATAATAAGTTTTCCAAACTTCGGAAATATAAAGGTGAGAACCTATTTGCTACTCAAAGGACAGATGCCGGTTACATCAGAACTACCTTACTCGTGGTTTGATACACCAAATATACACCTTTTTACACTCAAAGACTTCATTAACCTGTGTAAAGTCAAGAATATAAAAATAGAAAAGTTGATACCTATTACAAAAATAGGTAGGAGAGGCTTTATTATGAAGATACTTCCTAACATACTGTCAGATGAGGTTATAATGGTGGTTTCAAGGAAGGATGAGTAGTTATGGAAAACTTAATGGACATTTAGAAACACTGCCTTTATAGGTATTGAAGCAATGAACTATAAGTCTCTGTTATCTTTTGGAGATTACTTGTCAATTTCTTGATATACTTCTTTTTAGTAGTGAGTCATAACTTTATGCTATTTTTTAGGGACGGAGTAATCAACGATCTCGGGTGTTAGAATGATGATGATAGTTGATTTTGCGTTTATCTTTGAGATGTTTGCGAAGAATATATCACCTAGAATTGGTATATCCATTAGGAACGGTATTCCTGATTTTTTCAGTATATCAGTATTTTTCTCAAGACCTCCTATCACGAGTGGTATGCCATCTTTGACAACTGCTTTTATTTCACCTTCGGTTGTGTTTATTTGGGGTGCTTTTAATCCCGTAGCCAAGTCAATAAACCTGTAAGATGAGATCCCTACTTTGACATCAACTGAAATCTCATCTGACATTGTTATTCTGGGCTCAACTTCAAGTTTGATACCTGCTTCAATGAAGTCTATCTGTGAGGTAGTAGTGCCGACTTGTGTTTGCTCTCGGATTATGCTCTTCACATACGGAACTTTATCACCAATCAATATCTTTGCTTTTTGTCCATTTCTACAAACTACTCTGGGTGAAGATAATAACTTTACATCGCCGTAGGTTGATAGTGTTTTTATAAGACCTGATACTATTCCTCCTTCTGGAACTTCTGTTGAGAATTTGACTGCGAATATTCCAGTGCCAGATATATTCACTGGTGCGGATGAAAATGAAAGTGAAGTTATATTCCTTATAACATTGTCAAGGGTAAGGTCAAAACCATAGTCAAGTGTGTTATCTCTATCAACCTGTATTATCTCTACTTTTATCATTACGAGTTTTGGTGAAACTCCAACATCCCTTAAAAATCTCTCTATCTCGTCAAAGTTCATAATTACATCTCTGACAACCATTAGGTTATTCTCAACATCTATCATAACTTCGCCAAACTGTGTGAGATATGGTTTTATTATCTCTTTTATCTCTTTTGGATTTATGAAGCGAATATCGTAGGACTTTGTTGATATAAAGTTGTTCCTTATCGTACTCTCATACTCTTGGTAGGGTAGAAACATTATTGAACTACCGTCGTAAAGAATGTAGATATCCGATGACTTAAGTATTGTTTTTATAACCTCATAGACAGAAACATCTTTTAGTGATACACCTATGTTCTTTGAAGGAATTTGTGGGGATATAACGACAGGTATAGGTATTTGCGGTTTGAGGAAGTTTATTACATACCTTACATCAACATTGTCAAAATTTACATTTATCCTGTTTGTTAAGATGTTTGATAGTTCTGGGAAAAAATATTTTGGTATCCTTTTGGGAGTTGCTTGTTGGAAGGTAGGGGATGGAGGGTAACCTATTGTATCACCGTATTGAGCGTAGCCTTTGGCTGGAAGAAAGAATAGGATTACAATCAAGACTAATAACATAATAGTCTATACTATACAATTTTTTCTCCGTTTATCAACTTTATGTGTCAGCCTCTACTATTGCTCTTCCTTTTTTTGATGGTGTCTTTCATTTTCCAGAAATTTAGATATGTTACTAATTCCGTGTTTCTTGACCTTTTCAAGTATATAATTCATGATTTCTCTAAAGAACTCCCTTTTATCTTTCATAAAAGCCCCATTTTATTTTTATATCTTCAGTATTTTTGTAATCCCTGCTCTTTTTAACGATTATTAGGTATTTAAAACCCCTAAGGTAGAAATTGTGCTGTATGACTTTACTTTGCCAAAAAGGTGTGTTGGAAGCTTGATTCCTTCTTATTACACATATTATATCAACAGGCTGAAAATACTT
>JANXAC010000022.1 GCA_025061835.1 Spirochaetota bacterium | reverse complement strand
AATGTTCCTCTTCACAGACGGAATAGTTGAAAGAAAAAACAAAAACAACTCACACCTTGAGATAGATGGCTTCAAAAATATAATCTCTGAACTAGTGGATAAGGGACTTTCTGGAAAGGAATTGTTCTCAAACACATTGGAAAAAATTGAAAAATTCGCAGAAGGAACCCCAACAAGAGATGACTATACCCTATTACTCGTTGAGAGGTTTTAAAAACAGTATTCAAAAAACTCCTAATAAATCCACTTCACCATTACTCAATTTGATTACAAGACGATAGACTCATTAACATTTTTATAAGTCAAAATTATCAAGGCTATAATTTTTTATCTAAAATTTCATGTTCACTGATCGTTATGGTGGTAGGTATGAAGGATTTGAATGGTTTTAAGTTCGTCAGCATATATGAGTATATATCACAAAAAGATCTGTCAACAAAACCATTCTCAATCAGAGTTCTCATAGAGAATGTTGTAAGAAATCTAAACGAAGAGGGAATGGAAGAAAGGTTTTTGAACGCCTTAGTTAATTGGAAGCCTGAAACGAGTAGCATTGAGGAGATCGGTTTCAAGCCGTGCAGAGTGGTGATGCAAGATTTTACCGGTGTCCCGATTGTAGTAGATCTGGCACTTATGAGAGAGAAAGCAAAAATAGCCGGTAAAGACCCTAAAATCATAAATCCAAAGTGTCAAACCGACCTGATAATTGACCATTCTTTACAAGTTGACTACTTTGGTACAAAAGATGCTATCACGAAAAACCTAGAACTTGAGTTTAAGAGAAACTATGAGAGATATAAATTACTGAAGTGGGCTCAAAAAAACTTCGCAAACTTCCGTGTTGTTCCTCCTGGTAAGGGCATAATACATCAGATAAACCTAGAATACCTAGCAAAAGTTGTTCTAGTTGAAGATGGAGTTCTGAAGTATGACACACTCGTTGGAACAGACTCGCATACTACTATGATAAATGGTCTTGGTGTTCTTGGATGGGGGGTTGGAGGCATTGAAGCAGAAGCAGTAATACTTGGACAACCATACTTTATGAAACTCCCCCAAGTTGTTGGAGTTCATATAAAAGGTAAGCCAAAAGATGGTGTTAATGCAACAGACATTGTCCTAACCATCACAAACCTATTAAGAAAAGTAGGAGTTGTTGATAAATTCGTAGAGTTCTTCGGTGAAGGTGTTAGGAGAATGGATGTTGAAACTAGAGCAACAATCGCTAATATGTCCCCAGAATACGGAGCAACAATGGGCTTCTTTGCAGTTGATGAGAAAACACTTGAATACCTACAAAGAACTGGAAGAGACGAAGAACTCATTGAGATAGTAAAATCATACACTCAAGAACAAGGTCTGTGGGTTTATGAAGACGAATATGACAAAGTTGAGTTCTCTCAAGTAGTAGAGCTAGACCTAGGTGAAGTCGAACCATCTCTATCAGGACCTAGAAGACCACAAGATAGGGTATCTGTATATTCAGTAGCAGAAAACTTCAGAAACTATATACAAAACAGAGAAGTAAGACACAATGGAAAGCTAAAAGATGGAGACATTGTTATAGCTTCAATAACAAGTTGCACTAATACATCAAATCCATACCTTTTAGTAGGTGCGGGAATAGTCGCAAAGAAAGCTTACGAGAAAGGACTAAAGGTTAAGAGTCATGTCAAAACTTCTTTCGCTCCTGGATCTAGAGTTGTTGAGGATTATCTTACAAAACTAGGCTTACAGCAATACCTTGACAGTATAGGTTTTAACATAGTGGGCTACGGATGCACAACCTGTATAGGTAATAGTGGTCCCCTAATAGACTGGGTAGAAGAGGAGATAAAGAATAATAATCTCACAGTAGTTTCAATTTTAAGTGGAAACCGTAATTTTGAAGCAAGAATACATCCTCTTGTTAAAGCAAACTACCTAGCATCTCCTATCCTCGTAGTTGCCTACGCTCTTGCCGGTAGGATAGATACTGATGTCTCTTCAGAACCAATAGGATACGATAAAGATAACAATCCTGTCTTCTTCAAAGACATTCTTCCAACTGATGAAGAGATAATCAACTACCTATCTAGGATAAATACCGTAGAAAGTTTCAGAAACAATTACAAAGACATTTTTAAAGGAACACAAGAGTGGGAAGATATTGAAGTTGATGAAGGAGAACTTTTCAAGTGGGATGAAGAATCTACCTACATAAGAAGACCACCTTACCTTGATGACTACGACCCTAACAAGAACTACCTCGACGATATACTTTCAGCAAGGGTTTTACTAGTTCTTGGAGACTCCATCACAACAGACCATATATCTCCTGCTGGCACAATAAGTCCTAACTCTCCAGCAGGTCAATATCTTCTATCTAAAGGTGTGAAAAAAGAAGACTTTAACTCTTACGGGGCAAGGAGAGGAAACTACGAAGTTATGGTAAGAGGAACATTTGCAAACACTAGACTAAAGAACCTTATGCTCAACGGCAAAGAAGGTGGATATACTATTATCCCTAAAAACGGTGAATGGGTTGAAGTTAGTGTCTTTGAGGCATCAAACTTCTATAAACAAAACAACATTCCTGTGATTGTGATAGGTGGCAAGGAGTATGGTAGCGGAAGTTCCAGAGATTGGGCAGCAAAAGGACCTTACTTACTCGGCGTAAGAGCAGTAATCGCTGAAAGTTTTGAGAGGATACACAGAAGCAATCTCATAGGTATGGGGATAGTTCCACTTGAGTTTATCAACAATAACTCCCAATCACTAGGTATAACTGGTAGAGAGGTGTTTAACATAAGAGGACTCAAGAATGTAAAACCTAGAGATGTCGTTGAAGTTGAGATGGTGAAGGAGAATGGAGAAACTGAGAAGTTTAAGGTTTTGTGTAGGATTGACACACAGAATGAACTCAATATTGTAAGAAGTGGAGGAATACTACAGAAGGCATTAAGGCAGGTTCTTTAACCTGAAATGCTTATAGGATATGCTTTCACCGATAGACAGAATTCCATATACACCATCCCTGAGAGCACCAGGGTTAAAGAAGAATATACCATCCATTTCTTTCGCTAGTGGTTGATGTGTATGTCCAAAGAGAACTATTCTAGCACCACTCACTGCTGATGCATACTTAATTTTGTCTAGACCATTGTGAACCTCATATATGTGTCCATGAGTGCACATAACTTTCTTGTTTCCAACATCTATAAACTCTGTTTCAGGTATAAAAGGAGTAGTAGTATCACCTCTCATACCATCAACATTTCCCCTAACCATCACAAGTTCCTTACCTAAATCCTTCACATTCCTTATAAAAGGTTTCATATCAAACCATGCATCACCTAAATGAACAACAATATCAACTCCTTGAAGTTCAAGCCTCAAAACATCAGAAATTAACCCAAGATGCCCATGAGAGTCTGCGATAACTAGCAGTTTCTTTGACATACTATAATTATTAAGGAATTTTAAGTAAGACTACAAAACTATACGCTCACCAAACCACTATACAACGAGTAGTTGCTTCAAAAAAGAGTCATAATTTTCTGATCTACATTTCCAGTATCCATCAACCCTTTTCCAACAATTCTCTCAATTTCGTTCTCTAGCTCTGAAGTGTCATCGTGTTTTTCCCTCTTGCGTATTATTTCTACTACAATTTCCGATATTTTACTTTTTACTTCGTTCGGAAGTATAGGAATACCAACAGATTCAAAGAGTCTCTGAGTGAATAATATCCTACCACCTCTTCTTCCACCAACTTTAAGATAGTAGTTTCTAAAAAATTTAGTATTCAGATATCCTAGAAGAAAGTATAAATCCTCTTGACCGTACGGATAAATAAAAATAACATCTCCTGATGGTAGCAATCCTCCTCTACCCAGACTAAACCTATTATACTTATGTCTATCAAGAACGGGAACAAAAATCTTATCCTTATCTAAAACCCTAAGCAAGAACAAGTAGTTCCTCAATGCCTGCCAATGAAACCATTTCTTACCACTAGGCAAATATCTGTTTAACATTCTATCTTTGTATTTTATAAGCTTTGAATATATATTTGGGTAATAACTACTCAATTCCTCCTCATCTGATACGCTATTATCTATCAGTATGTAGTTTGTGTAACCATCTACGGTGTATCTCTTACAGTTTCTGGCTTTGACAAACCTTTTTACAAGCCTTAGTTCATCATCATTTAGTATATCATCTTTACTTAAAAGAAAAGCCTCGTCAAAACCAGATACCGGGCCAACTCCAACTTTTGCAATATTCTTAAGAGGTATTGAACCAAAATCACTAAACTCAAAATTGTGTGAAGACCAAGCATTACTTGATGTATAGTGCGGAATTAAATAATGCTCAAAAAACCTACCTTCCATAGAAACAAAATCTTGAACCATGTTCCCAAGTGAAACTCCTTTTTGCTTTATCCTAGATACTTTAATCTTTAAGTTTTCTAATCTAAAACTACCTTTTACAAATTTGAATATTACAGTTTCAGGGTTCTCACCACTGAATATTCTAACTTCATCAAGGTCAATGATAGTATCAATTTTACCATTCAACAACATCATCTCCCTAACGACTCTACCATGAGTGTTATAGAAGAAATGGTAAGGAACAATGTATATAAGTTCCCCACCTTCCTTCAGAAGTTGAATTGACTTTATAATGAAAGCATAATAAATATCAGACTCCGGTGTCTTTGTCATATTCTTTACAACATCCTTCATATCCTGCGGAAGACGACTATAATGCACATAAGGAGGATTACCTATTATTAGATCAAACTTAACATCAAAATTATGTTTCAAGAAGTCTCCAAGTATAAGATTACACCTATCACCAATTTCTCTTTTGACCAAAGTATAAAGTTCTGTATCTATCTCAATGCCCCAGCAGTTTCTGTATCCTCTCTCCACAAGATTTCTTATGAAAGCCCCCCTACCAAAACCTGTATCAAGAATTAGACTGTCTTTACCAGCCGTAGATAATCTAAACATAATATCAACTATTTCTACAGGTGTCTCAACAAACCCTACTTTATCCATCTTAACTCCTCCAAAGCTTCCTTAAGTTTAACTAGATTTGATATCTCCACCTCAATACTTTTCTTACTCTTCTTCAAGGATTCGATTGTTGACTCCACTAGAAGAAACAAAACTTCTTTGTAAACTCTTGGTTTCTTTAACAACTAATGTCCTCGGAAGTTTTCTTAATTATATTCCTTACTTCACTTTCATCCATAAAGCCCTGACCACTTGAATTATCAAACACCCTTCTTAACAAAATTCAAGTTTTCTAAACCAAACAGAAAATCTTGAAAAGTAAAGAAGATATTAAAAAACCACAAGAAATTTCTTGTGCGAAGACAATTCAATTACCTAACCGTTCCCATCCTGTTTATTATTGTATCCAGCATAGAGTCAAGGTAGGTTATATATCTAGCGCTTGCTTCGTAGGCTCTTTGATACGAAATAAGTTTGGTAAGTTCCTCATCTAGATTAACACCAGAGACTGCCTCCCTAAGTTTCTCTAGGTTCTGTATCACCAGCGATTGCTTCTTCATAGCAATCTCCGAAACATTACCTCTCGTTCCAACGTCTCCAACCATAAACTTAAGGTATTCAAGGAATGTTGAGTCTCTCTCCAACATCACTTTTTTATCTCTCAATCCTGCTATGAGTAAAATGTTTGAGTTGTCCCCCGGTCCGTTTGTAGTGTCAAAAATTCTATCTCCGTTAAGATCCTTTCCTCTTGCTGAAGCAATCAATCTCGGGTCTCTGTCTATTAATGGATTAATATCTATCCACAAAGCAGGTTCCTCAAGAGGCGCAACAGAATAGTAGTTTATACCTCCTCTTAACTGTGCTGTCTGTTCAATATTATTCCAGTTATACGCATTCAATTCTCCACTACCGTGTAGTATCCCTGCAAAGCCAACCAAAAAATTACCACTATCACTAATGTATCTTATAACAAAGTCAGGATACTCGTTAGTTTCAGACATCCTAGCTTTAAGTGTTAGTTCTCCTCTATGATTGAGATAAGCAACAACGTGTGCTCCAGAGTTGTTTATCTTCTCAATAACACTCTTAACTGTGTCATTTTCATTATACTCAACTATAATGTCAGGGCCACCAGGCGTGTTAGGACCAAAATTTATCACTCCAGATGAGTTTATAAAATCGTCAAGGTTCAACCTATTCACTCCAGTTATCTTGAATACTGCTGTCTTGTCAAATATACCATTCTCGTCAGAGTCATAATTACCTCTCAAGTCAGGTGTGATAGGATGCTTAACCCAAAAGTCAATCCCTGTGCTACCATCAAGACCAAAACCATCTCTATGTATCTCATTAACTGACTCTATAAGGTTCGCAGTGAATGAGTTGAGTCTCTTCATATCCGCAACTAGGTCAATGTCTCTAGCATAAACAAGTCCATACAATTCACCATTTGAGAGTTTGAGTTTTCTGTCAGGAGTTCCAATGTATATATCAACATAACCTCTATTCTGACTGTTTGGAATGCCTAGTAGTTCGTGATAACCATCACCCTTTACAATTATCTCACTACCCACGAAAACCATAAACTCATCTTTATCACTCCTTCCTACTTTTATATCCATCATCTTTGAGAGTTTCTCTATAAGAGCATCTCGTCTATCATAAAGGTCATTTGGATTATCACCGAGTGCTTCAAGTTTCTGAATTTGGTTATTCAGGTGTGCTATTTCCTTTATGTATCCATTTATCTCGTTTATCTTTTGCTTTATAAGTTCATTCGCCTGATCCCTAAGTTGCATAATAGCATTATAATCATGCCTAATCTGACTCGCTAGAGCCTTTGCTTTCTCTACCAAAACAACTCTTGCAGATATCTCGGTAGGGTCAACAGATACTTTCTGTAAAGCCTCCCAATACTCATCAAGGGCAGTTCTAATATTAGGGCCTTCAGGTTCGTTATAGATAAGTTGTAGTTGGTAAAGAAACTTCCTTCTAGCCTCCCAGAAACCTAGTGTTCCGTTCTCAAATATTATCCTATCGTCAATAAACTGGTCTCTTGCCCTTACAATATCCTCAACCGCAACACCAGTTCCTAACTGCCCCGGTGTTGTCTCCCTATTCCACGAAGGGTCGTATATCGGATGAAATGCTTTTAAATGTATTATCTGTCTTGAATACTCTGGGTTATTAAGGTTTGATATGTTATGACCTGTTGTCTTAAGAGCATCGGAATGTGCAAGCAAGCTCTTCCTACCAACCTCTATACCGTGAAAACTAGAAAGTATAGCCATAAGAAAATACCTCTATAAAAGAATCGTTACATCACCAAAAATCTTGAAGTTTTAACATAACCCGATCTAGTCTAATAGTAATGGATCTGAACTTCTTTACTGACAGGAATATCCCTAGAACAGCTATGGTTTTACTGAAGACTACGTTAGCTTAGCGCCAAGTTTAGCATACTAGAGTATAATCATATCCAACCCTGGTTTATTGATAATCAATTGCTTCAGTATCATAATTATTACTATGAGAGCATTGATAGTGTTTATAGTTTTAATCCTTTCATTTGAAGTTTTTGGAAAGGAGGGTAAGGTTATGTCGCTAAAATTATCATCTAGCGCCTTTAAGCATAATGACTTTATTCCGGCAAAATACACTTGCGATGGAGAGGATATATCTCCTGAAATAAGAATAGAAGGTGTGCCATCCAAAGCAAAATCACTTGTTCTGATATGTGAAGACCCCGATGCACCAATGGGAACATGGGATCACTGGATACTCTACAACATACCTCCAACAAACACTATCATACCGGAAGGTATCAAACCTCTAAAAGAGTTTCCGAACGGTATGAAACATGGACTAAATAGTTGGGGGAGAGTTGGATACGGAGGTCCATGCCCACCAAGCGGTGTCCATAGATACTTCTTTAAGGTTTATGCTCTTGACATACTCCTTGAGCTACCACACAGTGCTACAAAGTCAAAAGTTCTCAAAGCAATGGAAGGACATATCATAGCACAGAGCGAACTGATGGGCAAATATTCAAGGAAGAAATAATACTACACTGAATACTCTACCTTTCTTATCTCATCTCTAACGATACTAGCCTTTTCAAACTCTAGCCTCTCCGCAAGTTCAAACATATACACAGAAAGATTCCTGACCATCTCACCTATGTTATCTTTATACTTATCCTTTATTTCCTGTATAGTCTGAATAACATCCTCAAACTCCATAATCTTTGAAACTTTTTGTTTTCTTGAACTACCACTTATCCTTTCATGCTTTCTCTCTATTATATCAGTTATCTCCTTTTTGACACTCCTAGGAGTAATGTTGTGTTGTTGATTGTATTCTATTTGAATCTTTCTTCTTCTTTCTGTTTCTTCAATAGCCTGTCGCATCGCATCTGAAATCTTGTCAGCATACATTATGACCCTACCATTTACATGTCTAGCAGACCTACCAATTATCTGAATGAGTGATGTTGCTGACCGCAAGAACCCTACCTTATCAGCATCAAGAATACAAACAAGCGAAACTTCAGGTAAGTCTATACCCTCCCTCAAAAGATTTATACCAACTATACAATCATACTCTCCTTTTCTCAAATCTCTCAATATCTCAACTCTCTCAATAACTTCAATTTCATCGTGAATGTATATAGCCTTAACACCCCTTTCAACAAGATACTTTGTAAGGTCTTCGGCCATCTTCTTCGTAAGAGTAGTGATAATCGTTCTCTCACCTCTCCTCTTGTTCTCAATAACCTCTCTTATTATGTCTTCAACCTGACCTTCAGTTGGCCTTACATAAATTATAGGGTCAAGAAGACCTGTAGGTCTGACTATTTGCTCAACTACCTTTCCAGAAATACTAATTTCATACTCATCAGGTGTTGCCGAAACGTACAAAACCTTATTGAGAAGTGAGTCAAACTCCTCAAATCTCAAAGGCCTATTGTCAAGAGCAGAAGGAAGTCTAAATCCAAACTCAACAAGCGTTTCCTTCCTTGATCTATCGCCATTGTACATTCCCCGTATTTGGGGAACTGTGACATGAGATTCATCTATTATGGTAAGAAACTCCTTCGGAAAGTAGTCAAGCAAGGTGTATGGTCTCTCTCCTGGTTTTCGCTTTGACAGATACCTAGAATAGTTCTCTATCCCAGGGCAGTATCCAGTCTCAAGTAATAAATCCATATCATACTTGGTCCGCATCTCAAGTCTCTTTGCCTCTATGTCCTTTCCTTGAGACTTTAGTTCCTTTACCCTCTCTTCAAGTTCCTTATATACTTCCTCTACTGTCTGTTCTATTGTAGACCTTGAAGATACAAACAATTTAGCCGGATATATTACAATAGCCTCATGATTTTCAATGAAAGAGTTATTAATTGAGTCATACCGCTTTATACTAACAACCTCATCTCCAAAGAACTCTATCCTTATGTAATCTCTTGAATAAGCAGGATGAACATCTACCCTATCACCCATTACTCTAAACGTTGACCTAGTAAAACTGTAATCACTTCTCTCATATTGCATTTCTGCAAGTTTGTAAGATAGTTCTCTCGGAGATATTACATCCCCTACTCTAATAAGTAGAACGAATTCAACAAATTCACTAGGAGCACCTATTCCGTATATACAGGATACGCTAGCAACAACTATAACATCCTTTCTACTCAAAAGGCTTGCGGTAGCCGAGATTCTCAACCTATCTATCTCATCGTTTATAGTTGCTTGCTTCTCAATATAGGTATCGGTTTGTGGGATGTATGCTTCAGGCTGATAGTAATCGTAGTAAGATACAAAATACTCAACAGCATTATAAGGAAAAAATTGTTTGAACTCTCTATATAACTGTGCCGCAAGCGTCTTGTTGTGAGAAACAACAAGAGTAGGAAGACTTAGTTCTTTTATAACATGAGCCATAGTGAATGTTTTACCACTACCCGTTACACCAAGAAGCGTAATCCTATCATATTTAGAAAAACCTTCCACTATCTCCCTTATCGCTTTCGGTTGATCTCCTGCAGGTTCAAAACTAGATACTATCTCAAACTCTTTTTCAAGAACTTTCATAGACAAAAATATAAAAACCGATTCAAACCTAAGTCAAGCAAACTCCAAACACGATTGGACTTGAAAATGAAAATATCCATATTCAAACTTTAAGGAGTATGGTTATAGTAATCCTTCTGATGGTCATTCTATATACCTCTATCATCAGTTGCACTCCCCAGAAACTTGACTTGATACTAGTATTCAATCCTAAAGTTAAAGACGAGTATGATTTTTCAGAAATCAAAGCTCCTCAAGGTAGTTGGTCGTTCTTCTGGATAACTAACGGTTCGGTATCTACATGTGCTTTCAAAATTAACAGAAAGACTGGTATCAATGATGACTTGAGTAATGTAGTAGTAGTGTTTTTACACGGAAACAGGACATGTCTGGATGATTCACCCGTATATTTTGGTAATATGTTTTATGAACTTGGAATAAACTATGTTGCAGTAGAGTATAGAGGCTTTGGAATAATAAAGAACTTCACTCCAACAGAACAATCAACTTACGAAGACGCCGAAGCAATTATAGCACATCTATCAAATCAAGGAATCAATCCGACAAACATTACAATCATAGGACACTCTCTCGGTGGCGGTATAGCAACAGAAATGGCTCTTAGGCATAAAATAAAGTCTCTCATCCTAATATCTACCTTTACCAAAATAGAAGATGCTGGAGAGATGGTAACAACTTACAACGTTCCATCAAGGTGGTATGTTGAAAGCATTTATGATAATATATCAAAGATAGACAAAATACAAGACCCTTTGTTAGTTATACACGGTAAAGTAGACACAACCCTAAGTATTGATTATGGAATCGCTTTATACAACAAAGCAAAGGAACCTAAAGACTACCTTTGGATAGAAAACTGCAACCATAGTTCAAAAGAAATAATAAACAAAGGAGGAGATGAGTTAAGGAACAAGATTGTTAGTTTTCTGAGAAATCACTGATACCCTTTAAACCCCTTCTGCTATCCGAATTGCTCCAAGTATTTTCTACTAACTTTTCATCTGCTGATACATCTCCTCTACAACTTAACCCCAAAAAGAACCAAAACATCATCCCGAGTGAAACGACATACATCGTATTGTCAATCAATCCGTGTAATAGAAAGCAAATTACACTTACAAACGCTCCTAGTTTTATGTAATCAACTCTACCTAAAATTACGTTTCTGAACGATTTATAAAGGGCTACAGAAATCAGTGCGATAAAGGATAGGAATCCCAGAATTCCAGTCTCCACCAGTATGCTTAAATACAAGTTGTGAAGATAATTCCCGTAATAACTAGGAACATACTCTTTGAAATTCACAAACCCCACGCCTATTAACCAATTATCCTTCAAAATACCCAAAGAGAGTCTAATAGCATCAAGCCTATTTAGAAAGCTTGAGTAATCTGTTAGAGTAAATATGCTCTCTATTCTATCAAGAATCTCTGAAAAGATCACTACTGGAGTAATGACTATAACGAATAAAATAATTGACATTAAAATTTGTCTATTCTTTTTGAGTATTAGAAAAACTAGAATCAAACTTACAGGCGATATGAGAAGGATACTCCTAGAACCAGACGTAAAAATTACAACTCCAATCAAAAAAACTACTAGCGCTAGAAGTAGAAACAACTTCACATCAACGTTCCTTGAAAAACTATTAGATAATACCAATAACATAGAAACCAGGATAGGAATTGAATACAAAACTACTGATGAATATATCACAGGATTGGGAGTTATGGAAGTACTCCTTATGATACTATCATTTGTGAAGATTAGAGAAGAAGGTATCTCTATAATGTTTGCCTTACCTAATCCGATAATTAACGAAAACTCCGGAAAAATATAAAACACAACACCGAATATCGCAAGCATCACAAAACCAAGCGATGTAGAAACAAATAGAATATCATCTCTTATCTTAGCGTTTCTACCTACATAGAACACGATGTAATACAAGATCAATATTAGAACACCTCCTATGGCAACTTCTCTATTTCTAGCAACCAATATTGACAAACCACTCAAAAGTATGAACACATAGAAAATTATGTCTTCCAAAGAAAAGCTCTCCCTAAACCTCTTCAAATAGACTATAAACAAAAATAAGAACAGTAAGATAGGTATCACTAGAAGCTGTGAAAACATCAGCATCATAAACGAAATAACAAAGAAAATATTGAAGACTGAGGTATTAACAAACCTTTCCAACATTAGAAATATATGATAATAAAGCCTTACACATAAAATCTAGAAAAATAAACAATTTTCAAAAAATCAACAAAACTTTACTAACCAAACATAATTTATCCTAATATTAAGACACACAAACAGAATCACTAAAAAACTCTAGAACAAGATGGAAGTTAAAAGCGGTAAGTCAATACTCTATCCTATCCAAAGTGTTTCAGAATACATATAGAACCAGTATAGAAATGATAGGAATGACAAAACAACCAAAACTACTGATACAATCCTAAAGTAATGACTACTGACATCTTTAAACAACATACCGAACATTAGAAATGTAGTAGGTATTGAAAAAACATACCTGCCCAGACTCCTCAAATCTCCATCCTGCGTTAGAAACACTATAAGAACGTGTGATATAAGCAATCCAAACGAAAACCAAAAAACATATTCAAACATTACATCTTTTGACCTACTTTTACCAACCAAATATCTCACAACAATCAACACAAGATAGAAACTCAATATTAACCCAATATACAATGCTAGTATATCAAAAGTAGTTCCTCTAGCCCAGAAATTATTTAGATAGATACCTAATTTTTTATCCCACAGACTTTGAACTGAAAATGGCTTTAGGAAGTCTCCTGTAGCTCCTAGCGCATAGAGACCAAAAAAAGTATATCCAATTACACTACCAACAACTATGAACAATGTTGGAAAAAGGTAATTCAAACCTCTACTCCTATCAAGTATCAAAAGAACAATAAAAGACAGTAACGAAGCGAAGATAATCTGGATAAGTATTGGTCTTGTAAGTGCTAAAAGAATAGAAACTATAAGGATCAAAATTAAGCGAATTTCAATCCTTATCGTTTCATTAGATATAAAAACTATAAGCCCTACCAAAAGTAGTGAGAATAGACTTTCTGTATAGCCTAGGTAATGGAATATTATCATAGGGTTTGTGAGGTATAAGAATAGGAATACATAGGTTTGAAACGAAGGAAGATAACTTTTAAATAACGACAGAGTAAGAGGAATAGAAATCATAAAGAGTATTATTGAAACAACTATTGCTGACCTTTCCAGCGGTAGCGATGAAATAGATGAGAAAACTTTTACACTAATAGGATAAAGTGGATAATAAGCCCATTCGGGGTTGTTGGTGTAACCATCTTTCGCTATACCTACATAATACGGAGTATCTCCAAAACCGGGGTTCGGGTCTCCAAAAAACATTTTCGTAAAAACATTCGGGAACAAAACAAAAGATAATATCAACAATCCAATGGATAGAATCAAAAACAGAGTATGCTCTAGTATAACCTTCGTTTGGTTCATCAAACAGGCTCTAGAATAGTATAACTTTAATCTTCTATACTCAGCGAATGTGTTCTATGAAAGTTTGTACTTTAGGGTATGCTTATGAATCAGTGTATTCATCAGTTATTGCTCCCTTTGAAGCAGATGATACCATCTTTGCGTATTTGTATAGAATACCTCTTTTGTATTTGAGTTCTGGTGCTTTCCACTCTTTCTTTCTTCTGTCAAGTTCTTCTTTTGTAACTTCCAGATTCACCTCTCTCTTTTCAAGGTCAATAGATATAACGTCCCCATTCT
The DNA here is from genome assembly GCA_025061835.1 of Spirochaetota bacterium. Taxonomy (NCBI): domain Bacteria; kingdom Pseudomonadati; phylum Spirochaetota; species Spirochaetota bacterium. The sequence continues at coordinate 9,725 of JANXAC010000022.1, read as the reverse complement.
GAACGAGTGCAATAGGACCTCCAACCTGTGCTTCTGGTGAGACATGCCCTATAATAAATCCGTGTGATCCACCAGAGAACCTACCGTCAGTTATAAGTGCAACTTTACCAATCAATCCTTTACCTGCTATGATAGAAGTAGGTTGTAACATTTCTCTCATTCCAGGACCTCCTTTAGGTCCTTCATACCTTATCACAACAACATCACCTTCCTTTACTTCTCCTGATAGCAATGCTTTTGTACATTCCTCCTCGGAGTTGTACACTTTCGCCTGACCTCTGAAGAACTTATCTTTAACATCTGAAACTTTCGCAACTGCTCCTTCAGGTGCTAGATTACCATACAGTATCACAAGAGGACCTTCAGACTTGAGTGGGTTCTTGACACTTCTTACTATATTCTGATTCTCATTGAAGTCAGGGAACTCTTCCAGATTTTCTGCTAGTGTTTTTCCTGTAACTGTCATTACATCACCGTGTAAAAGTCCTTCCTTAAGAAGCATCTTCATTATTGGTGCTATACCACCAATCCTATAAACATCCTCCATAACATAGTTACCACTAGGCTTAAGGTCGGCAATATGGGGAACTCTCTTTCTTATTCTCTCAAAGTCATCAATCGTTAGATCAATATTAGCAGAATAAGCCATCGCGAGAAGATGTAATATCGCATTCGTAGAACCTCCCATCGCCTGAACCATTGTTATCGCATTTTCAAACGACTTCTTGCTCACAATCTTACTAGGTGTAAGCCACTTATCAACTAATTCAACAACCTTTCTACCAGACTCGTAAGCATCTCTAATTTTATCTTTACTCTCCGCATAGTTTGACGAGCTATTAGGAAGACTAAACCCTAGCGCTTCAATAGCCATAGCCATAGTGTTAGCTGTGTACATTCCACCACAAGACCCTGGTCCTGGGCATGCCTTCCTCTCTATCTCATATAGTTCATCTTCCGTTATCTTACCAGCATTATACTTACCAACAGCCTCAAAAACACTGACAATGTCAATATCCACACCATTATGCTTACCAGGTCTTATCGTCCCCCCATATAGAAATATAGCAGGTAAGTCAAGCCTAAATATAGCCATCATCATACCGGGCATATTCTTATCACATCCACCTATAGCAACAAAGCCATCAAATCTTTCAGCATTCACAACATCTTCAACACTATCAGCTATCACCTCTCTGCTTGGAAGACTATATCTCATTCCTTCTGTTCCCATAGCGACACCATCAGAAACCGTAATAGTGTTGAATATCATACACGCACCACCATTCTCTACAACACCCCTCTTTACCTCCTTCGCTAAATCATTAAGATGTATGTTACAAGGTGTAACTTCACTCCATGCAGCTGCAACACCAAGTAGTGGCTTAGTAAAATCTTCATCCTTGAACCCGACTGCTCTCATCAGTGATCTGTTCGGTGCTCTGTGAAAACCGTCAAAATCACTACTCCTGTATCTAGGCATAACCAAACCTCCTTTGTCTTATATCTTTTAAGAGTATATTAAAAACTGTCAATTTCTGAAGTATTGCGACAAAAAATCTCTGATCTTATAACCTATGGTAAAGTTTAATCTTACTCTTATTCAATCTCTCTAGGACTGAGTGATTAACCACCTACAGGCACTTAGGGACTTAAGTTAATTATTAACAATCATCCACAAGAACCCTGTTTGGTAGTTTAACGAACACTTGAATTCATTGACAGGGTTGAAAATTTTTTGCAAGAACATATCTGATTTATTATATTTACTAAAAATCAACTACAATGATACCAAAAAACTTCAAAGGTCTCAAAATACTAACTGCAGGCATACCACTATCTACACCTGGTAATCAAAACATATACAAAGGAATTGATCGTATAGTAGAACTGGAACTGGATGGAATGGAGATTGAATTTGTCCATGGTGTCAGAACGAGAGACTCGGAGATGGTCAAAGTAGGAAACTACGGAAAGAATAAAAGCGTGTATTTCACCGCTCATGCACCGTATTATATTAACCTTAACTCAAAAGAGGAAGATAAGTATGTAAAAAGCAAAGAACATATAAAGAAATCTGTGTTAGCTCTAGAGAAGGCTAACGGATGGAGTGTTGTCTTCCATCCTGGCTACTATATGGGCGATCCCCCCAAAGTAGTGCTAGATAAAGTCATAAAAGCAATCCATGAAATAAACGAAGAACTCAAAGAAATAGGGCATAACTTTAATGTCTGGATACGACCAGAGACTATGGGCAAACCATCCCAGTTCGGCTCTCTTGAGGAAGTTGTTGAAGTATCAAAGAACTTTGATAATGTCCTTCCCTGTATAGACTTTGCTCACCTCTACGCTAGGTCACTAGGCGGTTATAATACTGAAAAGGAAATCTTCAGCGTTTTTGAATATATCGCCAAAAACCTCGGAGACAACTCTCTCAAGAACATGCACATACACATAAGTGGGATAGAATACGGTCAGAAAGGAGAAAAATTTCACACTACATTTGAAGAATCAAAGTTCAACTACAGTATAGTCATAAAGGCTCTCAAATACTTCAATGTAGAAGGAGTAATAGTTTCAGAGAGTTCAAATATTGAATATGACGCTTTGATTATTAAGAATTTATATAACTCCGAGAATTCTTGAGAGGAGGTTTTAGTTATGAATGTCCAAATGAAAAAAATACCCGTTGACGAACTCAAACCCGGAATGGTTTTTACTAGAACAGTCTTCGGAGACAATTATGAAATAGTCACAGAAGCAAACACTCCTATAACTCACAAAGATATTACATCACTTAAGAAGAAAGGTGTTAAGTTTGTTGAAACCACTGGTGATTTGAAAGGTATAGTCAAAGTAGATGATGATATAAGTATCACAAGTAGTTTAGAATCAGAAAGTGCCACTCTAGAACCTTTCTACAAATCCATCTTAAGCATAGTTGAAGCTGTTTATACAACATACAAGACAAACAAGGAAATACCACAGGAGAAAGTGGAAAATGCGGTAAATATGATACTATCAAAAGTCAAGGAAATCAAAGACAAAAATGTTTTCATAAGTCTCATTCACGAAGCTAAGGAAAGTAAATACCTTTTCAGTCATATTACTAACTGTACTATACTAGGAGTATTGTTAGGTAGAGAACTTGAATACCCTGAACAGAAGTTGAAGATGCTAGCAACTGGACTTATCCTTATGGATATAGGAATGATTTTCATCCCAATGAGTATTCTTGAGAGAGAAACCAAATTGACACCCGAAGAATATAATAAAATAAAAACTCATACAGTTCTAGGATATAAGGCAGTAGTTCAAGAAAATAATTTCTCACCAGACGTTGGTAGAGTTTGCCTTGAGCATCACGAGAGGTGGGACGGCACAGGATACCCTAGAAAACTCCAAAAACAACAAATATCAGAGTATGCAAGAATAGCATCAATAGTTGATACCTACGAAGCGATGATAAGAAAAAGAGTTTATAGAGACAGAATGATGTCCTACGAAGCCATGAAAAACATTCTAGCCGAAGGTAGCACAAAGTTTGACCCAGACATACTAAAAGTCTTCATAAGGATGATGTCTATATATCCTGTTGGTTCTCTTGTAATGCTAAACAATAGGTCAATAGCGAAAGTTATTTCTTCAGACCCAGTGTCACCATTCAGACCAGTTGTAAAAGTAGTCTATGACGAGTTCGGAACTAAAATAGATGATGGTGAGATAATAAGACTCTCCGAAGAACAGAACATGTATATCGTCAAACCTATTAAGGAAGAAGAAATACAAAATATGCTTTAACTCAAAGAGATGGCAAAAATTGATGAAGACAGAATAAAAACACTAATCCTAGAATACCAAAATGGTAATAATTCCGTTATAAACAGTATAATAAAAGAAATTTCACTTTATGTCTATAACTTCCCTATCGTGGTTTATAATGCTAAAAGGGACGATGCAAGTGATTTCTACACATACTTTATGGAGAGACTAGAAACCTCAATACTCAAATTCAAGGACAAAGGATACAAATTTACAACCTACTTAACATCAGTTCTTATAAACCATTACAAAAATTTCCTAGCATTCCAAAGAAAATCCTTGAAGATGATATACGAGTCTGATTTAAGTGAGTATAATATTTTCCACATACTATCTGACCAAGAGGATAGTAGCAACTACAACGATGAAAGACTTAAAAAAGCATTAGCATTCTTTGAGACTCTGGATGAATTCTCAAAACTGATTATAAAAACATTTATATTTGAACTCACACCAGAGGATATAAAACTAATATCAAAATACACAAACAAACCAATAGAAAGAGTTTTATCAGAATATGAAGAGATTTTAGCAAGAGTAAGTAAGAAGCAAGCAAAAAGGAGAAAGATAATACAACTACTCCAGCAAAAACCGAGTCAAAAACTCCTAGACAAACTCAAGAAAATTAATACCCTATGTGGATATTCTGATGTTGCGAAATTACTCAATATGACAGTAAGTAATGTAGGTGTAAGCCTCAAGAGAATAAGAGATAAGTTCAAGGATTACGAATACAAAAACTTATCAACCTTATAAACCGGCACTTTTGTCATCTTGACACCAATTATAGCATTCCTGAAACGATTTGTTTCCTCTTCAATCTCTTCCCTTGTCATACTATCTATCCCTATCTTGCTAGCAATACTTTTATACTCAAGGTTCTGATACTCTACAATAGGCGAGAGATAGATAGAATCCCCTAAAGATACGTCCATTTGACTTATAACCTCCATCGTCTTCTTAAAATGCTCTTCTCTATAATTTCTACCTCCTACCCCTACAATCACTATCACCCCTACACTCATACCAACTTTCTTTACGTTGTTAACTGTCTTCACAACATCAGAGGAAGTTGAAGGCTTAAGAAGGAAGTTTGAAAGTATGTAATCACTACCACTCTCAAGACCAATATATACTTTCCTAACACCAACATTCTTAAGTCCTTCTAGTTCTTCTATACTCTTTCTAGTATGGAATGTATCCATAAATCCATAAAACGCATCATTTAAGTCAAAAGTTATGTATCTATTACCCCTCAAGAAGTTTTTTATAAACTCAATTTTCTCAATTATATCCTTTGTCTTCTCAACGAATACATTACCTTCACCGATGAATATACCTCTTCTAGTCAGTAAAGAGGATCCAAAGAAATCAACAATTTTCTCAAGTTCAGTTTTAACTTCACTCTCGGATTTTATCCGAAAGCTCCTGTCTCTGTAAAGATTACAAAAGCTACACCTATTATAAGAGCAACCTTGAGTGATCGGAATGTATAATGATAGATAATTCTCTGGTGGCAAGATTGTTATAGGTTTGAATATACTTCTAAACCTCATTCCATCCTCTTCTAACTTCTTCTCATCCATCTCTTGAATTATTTCAATAACCCTTTTAACTAGATTTGTCTCAACATACTGCGAGTGAATATAATAGTTGCCCTTCTCTAATACCTCTCTCGCAAGTCTAGTATAGTATCTCAAGATTTCGTTAGCCTTATCACTGTTAAGAAAATATCTATCTTCCTGGTTCAGAGTGTTAGAAGAAAGTATTACATTATCAAAACTCCTCCTAAAAACTCTACCTTTGTCAAAAACCAGAAAAAGCCTTCCCTCGTAGTCAAAGATCAAAAAAAGTTCTTCTGAAAACAAAATAGATATGGTATCCTTTTTAGCAAATATTCTAGGTTTCTGATACATTCTGTTGTATCTCTTCAAGAACTATAAGTATATTGTTTAAAGTAGTCCTCATCATTGAAAGTTTTTCTTTTGCCTCTGATAGGGTTGATAAACTTGTGCTAATCTTTTCTAAAAACTCTCTGAAACCTCTTATCTGCTCATAGGAATGTGAAATAGAATTATTGATCTCATTAAAATTTTTATCTATATCCGAAAGTTTCAACATCTCCGTTGAGAATACTTGCATGATATCGTCCAGATTATTTTTTATAGTCCCTATGCTGTATTTTACTCTATCAGAATGTTTCACTATACTACTTGATGCCGACATCAAGTAATCAAAAAGTCCCTTAACACGAGTAAAAAGTTCTTGCATTGATGTAACATAACCTCGTATATTGTTTTGTATAGAAGTTATCTCATTGATGATAGTATTCATTGTCTTAGAACCTTTCGTCTTGAAAGACTCTATTTGTGCATTCGTTGAGATAACATTTAAAGCACTCAACTCCTCAGATATTCGCGAAAGATTTTCAGAAAGATATGTTTCATCTGATATTATATTCGTCAATATCTCAGATATTGAATCAACTTTATTAAGTAATGAGTCTAGTATTGGATTTGTCTCATTAAAGATTCTAAAAATTTCTTCCCTCTTTGAGATTTTCAAAGATATTCTATCCTGAAAGCTTGAAAACAACTTCTGCGAACTGTCTAACAGATTTCTAATCTTTGACAGATGATATTCAATCCCAAGAATATAGTTTGAGTAATTACCTATAACCACACTCATACTCTGTATCAACTGTTCATAGAATTCTTCATACCTCTCAATATCAGATATACTGCTAGTTATATCCATTTTGACAGACTCTATACTTGAGTATATCTCTTTCTTGGAGTTTGAAAATATATCAATCTGGAGTTTGAGAGCGTTTAGAAGCGATGTGTTATCTTCAAGTTTCTTGGTTATTGACGAAACGATAGAATTTACATTTACAAGTATAATATCATTCCCTTGATACTCTTGATTTTTAGACACGACCAAATACCTCTTAACTTCCTCAAAGACAGAAACTACTACTACCATCATTATTGAAAAGAATAGAAAATTAATATCTAACAAAAAAATAGATAGGGCCACAGACAGTAGAGACATCCATACTATCTTTGAGTAAAGGAAGTCTAACAAATTATTAAAAAGCCTAACATTCTTCGCAGACTGACTTGACAAACCATCTGCTAGCGTTAGATGAAAAATAAACGTTAATACTAAAACGAACAATATCTTAAGATAGACACCAAAATCCTGAATATTATTCACGAAAGGTATAGCAAAAAACAGAAGGTTACCTCCCAATGAAACAACCTTCAATACTCCCTTAGGAATCTTAACCAGCGCCAAAATAGAAGTTAAAATAAAATTAATAACTAATACTACGACAAGTAGATAAATAACATTCCTACTACTATCAGAAAGGACATTCTGTGAAAACAGGATAAATATAATACCAACTGCACTGACGATTGAGGTTATGATACTTGATACCATTACTACAAGATAATCTCTGCTCATACTAGCAAATTATGAAAATCCAATCTTTTACCAAACAAATTTATTGCTTCCTACCTTACTTCAAGACAAAATGGACAATATACGTTGTCTCAATAATGATTGGATTTCCTCTATCATCCCTTGCAGGCTCAAACAATACACCCCTAACGAACCTCTCCGCAGAAGTATCTAGCAACTCACTACCACTACCAGAAACTATTCTTGAACCTACAACTCTTCCATTTGTTGAAATAGTTATGGACAAAACTACACTACCCTGTATCCCTCTTAACTTCGCATAAAGAGGATATTCAATCTTCGGAGTATATATGACTTTAGGTGGAACTAAAGCGCTAGTTTGATTGTCTATCGTATATTCTTCATCACTTGACGATACACTCTCTACTCCTGAAAGCAGACCTTCTTTTTCCTCATCAAACCTAACTTCACTTTCTTGAACTCTTACAGATTGTAAGTTATCAGAGAAAAACTCTTTCTTACGAGAGTCTACACTTTTAAATTCGTAGTTATTTAAGGAAACTCTTATGCTAGTTATGTTCGTATCACCTCTATGCTTCTCAAACACAAATAGTCTTGGAAATCCAAATATTACGATGATTAAAAAAACATGAATTAATGTAGAGATAATAACATACCTTATCATATTTCAGAATCTTGACATCACTTCTTCTACATCCTTGATTGATGGTCTTATGGTTATTGTTTTCGGAAGGTTTGATATCGCAGTGTTTGGATCCTTGAGACCATTTCCTGTCGCTATAGCAACAACTAACGATCCTTTCGGAATATCACCAGTTTTTACAAGTTTTATAAGTCCGGCAATAGATGCAGCCGAAGCAGGTTCTATGAATATTCCATCCATTGATGCTATCTTCTTGTACCCTTCAATGATTTCTTTGTCAGATACATCTATTATTTTTCCTCCAGACTCATCCCTCGCCTGAACCGCTTCCTTCCACCTAGCAGGATTACCTATCCTTATCGCAGTTGCTATCGTCTCAGGCTTCTCAAATACCCTGTTATACACTATTGGTGCTGCTCCAGTTGCTTGAACACCAAACATCTTTGGAAGAGTGCTAATCTTACCTATCTCCTTGTATTGCTTGTATCCCATCCAGTAAGCAGTTATATTCCCAGCATTTCCAACAGGCATAACCTGAATATCAGGTGCTCTACCTAAAGCATCGCATATCTCAAACGAAGCAGTCTTCTGCCCCTCAAGCCTGAATGGATTTATAGAATTCACAACTTCAATACCGAGTTTCTCAGAAGACTCCTTTACTATATTAAGTGCATCATCAAAATTTCCTTTCACTTCCAAAACAACAGACCCATATATCATAGCCTGCGCAAGCTTTCCAAGTGCCACATAACCTTTAGGTATTAGAACGAAGGATTTAAGTCCTGCTCTGGCAGAGTATGCAGCAGCAGATGCAGAAGTGTTCCCTGTAGAAGCACATATCGTAGCCTTAACCCCCTTTTCAACAGCCTTTGATATCGCAACCGTCATCCCTCTGTCCTTAAAAGAGCCCGTTGGGTTAAGCCCCTCATACTTTATGAAAAGGTCAATACCTAACTCTTTCCCAAGATTAACAGCCCTTATGAGTGGAGTATTACCCTCAAGAAGAGTTATAACCGGTGTTTTATCAGTTATCACGTCTATTAAATCCCTATAGTGGTTGATTATACCATTCCAAAACATCTAGATTATTATAAGTGCCACAATCGGTAGATTTACAAATTTACCAAAAAATAACGACAAATCTCAAGTTTTCTTGGAATACTCTTCTACAAGAATCCCCTTATCAAAGATAATTTGTCAGAACGTATAAATTTGAATTTTATGTAGGTATAGTCAATACTTTTAGTGTCTGTCAAACCTTATGATACACTCATACCTACAAAGATACACCTTCTTGTTACTTTTCCTTAAGAATATCTTGGCTTAGCCTAATAGCTTTGTTAACATATTTGATCTTCTTCAGTTTCTCAAGTTTCCTCTTATCTTACATTTAAAATGTGGGTGGCATTGCATGATAGCATCTAATGTTAGTGGGACAATAAGAATGGAGAACTCTTAACACTGTGCATAGGATTTTCTCAAAAACTCTTTTCAAGGATTACAAAAAACCACAAATAAACCTTCAAAGATCATCAATTTCTCAAAACTCTATATATTTCTATCGTCGGATTGGTGTGTTGAATCTTCCAAAACCTTGTGTAATATTCTATATGCCATTCGTGTATTAAGCCTATGTATTTTTCATCATTCTTGTAAAAATGATTAAAATTTGTCAAAAACTCTACTCTTCCAGACAGTTTGTTCAAAAATTTGTCTCGGTCATTTGTCTCATAAATGAAAAGAAGAATATAGTCGTATTCGTTCAAAAGATTTTCTAGTTTGTCAATTTCCGTGATTTCATCTATCTTTG
>JANXAC010000021.1 GCA_025061835.1 Spirochaetota bacterium | reverse complement strand
CCAAAATTTGAGAGTTATTTGGGTATAGTTAATACTTTTAGTGTCTATCAAGTGTTGCTCTAGCAAATAACTACAAGTCTGTTTTCATATGTTCTCTAGATACCTGTTAAGGTATTTTCACAATTTTCTCGTCTTTAGTTGAAATTTTACCTTCTCTTCTATAGAATATCCTCCAAGGAAGGAGGTTTTTATGAGAATAATTTCAGTTTTTTGCTTACTTACACTCTTGGTGCTTGTTCTTGCTAACAAAGCACTTCCATCTTCTCTAAGCGAGATAGAGAATATTATCACTAAACTTGACGACAAAGACTACAAATTTGTATCCAAAATTTCCGACAAGGCTTGGAAGGTAAAATACAATCTCAGTGACTCTGAATACGAGTTTTTTGTTGAAGTTTGGCCAAATAGCGGTGACTTTGAAACAGACTTGATCTATATTTTCACCTTTCTCAAAGAATACAGAGAGATAACACAATCAGACCTTAAAGAATTATCCTTTTTCCTAAAAGCTAATACTTCCTCAGTTGAAAGAGGTTTCTTTTCCCTCTTTAAAACGTCTGGTAAATGGTATCTTGTCTATAATATCACTCTCAGAAGGTCTAATTTTAGCAGCTATATATATCAAACAACATTACTTATCGGTTCATTATTCACAAAAGTATATAAAGATATAATAAAAGAAAGAAAGTACTAAGGGGGGCTTATATGACTAGAATCTTCTTTATAATACTTACAATATCAGTATTATCAGTATTGACGATCTCAAGTTTTGGAAATAGTGACCTTAACAAAAAGATAGACAATATCCTCAGAAACTATAGTGAGAGTTCCTACAAATTTGGGCTTCAAAACTCTACCAATACATGGATAGTTTATTATAATTCTAAGCCAGTATTTATCATCAGCTATGGTTTTTATGTAAGCATATTTACTAGTATAAAAACCTATAACACTCTATCACTTGATATAGCAATCAAATCATTATATACTAGTGGATACTACGATAGTTCATATGCTGAATATGGTGCTTTTTCAATAGTAGAAAGCGATGATGGGATAATACTAGTATACGCAGTAAAAATTAATAGTATTGATGTCAGCACAAAAACCTTAATACATGGAATAAAAGAAGCAGCAAAAGCAGTTGATAGGTTTTCAAAGGAATTCTAAAAGACTAGTATTTAATGACCTTGTTTATAACATACTGTTCAACGATACTCAAAATTGTCTGTATAGTCCAATACAGAACTAAAGCAGATGGCAAGTTCCAGAATATAAACATAAATACTACCGGCAATATCCACATCACAACTGTTTGTTGTGTCTGTGCTTTAGAAGAAGTTATGTAAGTCTGAAGCAGAGAAAACGCTGTCATTATTATAGGAAGAAGATTTATTGATGCTGGTAGTATAAAAGTTCCTTCTAGCGCTTTTATGTATAGAACAGTATCAGGCTTGGTAAGGTCATTTATCCAAAGCAAGCCCTGCCCCTTAAGTTCAATGAAACCTGATAGGACATTATACAATGCTATAAATATAGGTATCTGTAAAAGTAAAGGAAGACAACCTGAGGCTGGATTAGCACCATAAACCTTATACAATTCTGCTATTTCTGCGTTCATCTTCTTAGGATCACTCTTATATTTCTCCTGTATTTCTTTTATTTTCGGAGCAATAAGCTGAAAGCGCTTCATTGAAACGGCTGCTTTTATACTAAGCGGTTCAAGTAAGAGTTTTATAACAACAGACAATAATATTATCGCAACCCCCCAATTACCAGCTATACCGAACAATAGCTTCATCAAAAACTTTAAGAAATCATATATAGGCCTAAGTATACCCCCATCCTCAAGTCCACTAAAACCATAACCAAAGGAATGTAAAATCTCATTTTTTCTTGGTCCTACAAGAACTCTAAATGTGTATACCTTCTCAGACTTTTCCTTTAGTATTTCTGACGGTGATCTTAAAGACATAACTTTGTTATAACCATACTTCGTATCCCTAACGACAAACTCAGACCTAAATCTATCATTAGTGGTAACTATACCAACAACTGTATATCTATTCTCCATCCAGACACCTAACACTTCCTCTTTCACAGCAAATCTCTCAGTTCCTGTGAATATTGAAGTCGTAAGTGTTTCAACTATGTTGCTACTCTTGTCAACATAGCCTGTTCTCAAAGCAAAATAGGTATGCTGTTCATCAGAAGTATCAGGCCCCAAAGGACCACTGAAAACCAACGAAAATCCATTGAAAACTATAGGTCTTGAGTATTCGTTCTTGACCTTTATAACAATATCAAAAACATAGTTTGAAACAGGTATAATCTCTCTCGTAATTACATACTTTAAACCGTCCTTTTCAACTCTAGAAATACCATTCTTTTCAAACAATATAGGCTCCAGAAAGATATTAGTTATAAAAAGTATAGAGTCTAAAACCACAGAAAATGGCATTAAAACATAATTTGAGGAAGATAACTCATACTCTCTACTTTCGTATGAAAAGTATATACTCTTCACTCCTCTCTCTCTAACTGTGAGTTTAATATTGTTCGTATCAATCAATTCTTCAAAGGGTTTAACATAAAGATTAACCAACCTATTCGTCAGTTCGCTTACTACTTGGTTCGTATTAGTTTGAACCTGTGAAGTATTAATCCTCCTATCAGTTGGAAATAGCCATATAAAAGCAAGGACTATTCCCAACCATAGGACGAGGAAAAGGAAAAGCCTAGTTTCTCTTGACATCAAGCAACTCCCTCTCCAAGGAAGTCAATAACAATTTTCTCATCTTCCTCTTCTTTTCTCTTGAAGTCTATGGTCTCATAGTTAGGAGAACCAGTTCCAACAGGAACAGGTCTTCCAACTATCAGGTTTTCCTTTAGACCCCTTAGATAATCTTCTGAACCTTTTATTGCTGCTTCTGTTAGAACTTTGTGAGTTTCCTGGAATGACGCCGAAGACAAGAAGCTCTCACTTGTCAGTGCAGCACGAGAGATACCAAGTATTATTATTCTGCCTTTAGCGGGAACACCACCCTGCTGTATTATCTCATTATTCACTCTTTCAAACTCACCAACGCTAACGATCTGCCCAAGTATAAACCTTGTATCTCCAGGCTCAACAATTCTAACCTTCCTAACCATCTGTCTTATAATAATACCTATATGTTTATCATCTATCTTCACACCCTGGTCTCGGTATATGCTCTGTATTTTATTGAGTAAATACTTTGAAACTTCTTCAACACCGAGAACCTGTAGCATACCTTGAAGTGCCTTTTCACCATCACACAACTCTTCACCAACTGTAACTCTATCCCCATTCCTAACATACAGGTACCTTCCTGAAGGTATCTTATGTCTAACCCTATTACCAAAATCATCCTCAACTACCACTACAACCTTACCTTTATCTATCTCTATTTGGACAGTGCCTGATATCTTTGACAAGACACTCTGGTTCTTTATACCTCTTGCTTCAAATAGATTAGTAACTCTAGGAAGACCTGAAACTATGTCATAAGTCCTTCTCTTTGATCTACTTCTCTTTGCGAGTATCTCACCCACCTTAACCCTATCACCATTCCTAACCCTGAGTTCAGCATCTGCAGGGACAAAATCAACTGACCTAACATTACCAAAATCATCAAGTATTCTCAATATTTTGTCTCTCTGCGCTGAAGGTTTTGTAGTATCTTCTTCTATCAACACAACTCCTTCCTGTTCTGATATTATGGGTTCATTGTATGGATCAAATCTAGCAACAGGGACATTACTCTCAACAAGGTCACCTTCATTTACCAGTATAACCGAACCAATTGGTATTCTAACAAGCGTCTCCTCAGATTCAGTAATAAACAATTTACCTTGAGATATACCTGCCTTGAGATACTCCCATGCCTTTAGTTCACTGCCGTTGTTGAATATGGCAATTATATCCCCTTCCTCAAACTCTTTGAACTCACCATCATTTATGTTTACCTTCTTAAACTCATTAGTATTATAGACGTGATAAGTAGCAGAAAGCTTGTCAGACACTTTTGAAAGAACTTTATAGACTGATAGATTACCTTTCCTCGTGGTTACTTTTTCTCCATCCTGATTAATAACATAACACTTTGATATATCGTTTATAAATACTGGAACATTGAAGTCTATCCAGCTTTTCTCAACGATTGCTGATGCAATACCACCCGTATGGAATGTCCTCATCGTAAGCTGTGTTCCTGGTTCTCCTATTGACTGTGCTGCAACAATACCAACAGCCTCACCAATCTGGACTGGCTTATTATGAGCTAGATCCCATCCGTAACACTTAGCACAAACTCCATTTTCAGACTCACAAGTCAAAACATGTCTTATCATTACCCTTGATATCCCACTCCTATCTATGAGCTTTGCTTTCTCAAAGTCTATGATCTCGTTTGCCTTAACTATGATCTCACCAGTCTGCGGGTCGTGAACATCAAGAAGCGATGTTTTACCAATTATCCTCTCAATCATTCCTTCTCTACCACCTTCATCGTCTTCCGATACAGCTATGCCTTTGGCTGTCCCGCAGTCTTCTTCTGTCACAACAACGGAATGTGCAATATCAACAAGTTTTCTCGTTAGGTAACCAGCTTCCGATGTCTTAAGAGCAGTATCCGCAAGTCCTTTCCTACCACCATGTGCCGATATGAAGTATTCCCAAAGTCCAAGTCCTTCCTTGAAGTTTGACTTAATAGGAAGTTCTATTATCTCACCAGATGGCTTTGACATAAGACCTCTCATACCAGCAAGCTGCTTGACTTGTTCTCTATTACCTCTAGCACCAGATGTCATCATAGCATAAACAGGGTTTAAACCCTTCTGATCCTCTCTCAAAGTGTTCTCAACCTCTTTCTTAAGTTTATCACCAACATGCGACCATATGCTTATTATCTTGTTAAACCTTTCATCTGCGTTTATAAAACCTTTTTTGAAGTCCTCATCAACTTTAGACTCTTCCATCTCTGCTTTATTTATAAGCTCATACTTCTGACTAGGCACCTTGATATCTTCAAGCGATATTGTTGATGCTCTTCTAGTAGCATAGTAATAACCTACTTCCTTCATGTTCTCAAGTAGTTTAACAGTCTCCCACCTACCACACTTCAAATAACACTCTTTGACAAGATTATTGAGATCTTTATTAGTAAGATTTTTGTTAATAAACCTTAAGCTGTCGTGAAGCATAGAGTTAAACACGACTCTACCTACAGTAGTCTCTATTTTCTGTCCTTTATAAACAAAAATTATGTTATCGTAAGTATTAAGTTTACCACTCTCCCATAGGTATCTAACCTCATCAAATGAACCAAATATTCTTGTAGGTTTCTTTTCTTCACCATCCTGAGGTATTGACTTTGTTAAAAAGAACATACCTAGAACCATATCTTGAGTTGGGAACATTATGGGCTCACCTGTCGCTGGCTTAAGTAAATTTCTAGCAGATAGTAGTAGAACCCAAGCTTCTACCTGTGCTTCAGGTGAAAGCGGAACATGGACAGCCATCTGGTCTCCATCAAAGTCAGCATTATAAGGATGACAGACAAGTGGATGTAAGTGAATGGAGCTATCCTCAACTAACACAGGTTCAAATGCTTCTATGCTTAACCTATGGAGTGTTGGAGCTCTATTTAGCAGAACTGGATGTTTATTTATTACTGCCTCTAGGCACTCATGAACTCTCGGATCAAAGTATGTCTCAGATATGTTTTTAGCTTGCTTGATGTTAAAAGCATACTTTCTAGCTATTAACTCCTTCATTATAAACGGTTTGAAAAGCTCAACAGCCATTCTTCTAGGAATACCACACTGCCATAACTTCAACTTCGGATCAACGACTATAACAGATCTACCAGAGTAATCAACTCTCTTACCAAGTAAGTTCTGTCTAAACCTACCTTGCTTACCCTTGAGAAGAGCCGCAAGGGATCTCATAACCTTGCCTGAAGATGACTTAACAGGGTTCTTCTTTCTTGAGTTATCAATCAAAGCATCAACTGAATCCTGTAGTAGTCTCTTTTCACTCTTTATTATTATCTCAGGAGCAGCAAGAGATATTATTTTCCTCAATCTGTTGTTCCTGTTTATTATCTTACGATAAAGTTCATTAAGGTCAGATGAAGCAAACCTACCCCCATCCAACAAAACCATAGGTCTAAGCTCCGGTGGTATAACAGGAAGCGATTCTATAACCATCCACTCAGGCTTAACACCAGACTTTATTAGACTCGTTATAATGTCAAGCCTTTTTATAGTTTTAGGGTCTGCTTTCTCACCAGACTCCTCAACTTCTCTCCTTAACTGCTTCTCAATAGCCTCAAGGTCTATAATCTCTAATGCCTGTTTTATGGCTTCTGCCCCAGTTTCTGCTATGAATCTACCCCTATACTTCTCTTGATACTTCTCGTAGTCACTATCAGTTATGATCTGAAACCTTTTAAGTTCAGGAACATCTCCTGGGTCTATGACGATATAACCGTCGTGGTATATAACACTCGTTAGCTCAGCAGTAGAACCAACACCAAGTATAAGACCAATCCTACTAGGAACTATCTTGTAGAACCATATATGGACAACAGGTGATACTAAATCAATATGTCCCATTCTCTCGCGCCTAACTTTTGATTCAGTGACCTCAACACCACATTTATCACAAACTATACCTTTATACCTCTTAGAAGCGAATTTGCCACAATGGCACCTGTAGTCCTGAGTAGGACCAAATATCCTCTCACAGAACAGTCCATCTCTTTCAGGTTTCAGTGTGCGATAATTTATTGTTTCAGGTTTCTTAACCTCACCGTAGGAATATGCTCTGACAATATCAGGAGAGAATATAGAAACTCTTATTTTCTTAATATTCCTAACATCAAACTCACCAGTTTTTCTAGCTACCCCTACACTCATAAATACCCCCAAATAATAAGGAGATTAGCTCCTTTTATTTTTTGTTGCGTGAACATGCCTGTCTTTAGGGAATATATAAACATAATTTCCATCTCTATCAAAAACTTCAAGGTCAAGTAGCAATCCCCTCATCTCATTAACAAGAACCTTAAACGATTCGGGTATATTGTATTGAGAGACATACTTTCCTTTGGTTATTCCATCATAAGCCTTTACTCTACCCTCAATATCATCTGACTTAACTGTAAGCATCTCGTGTAGAAGTGTTGAAGCACCATAAGCCTCAAGAGCCCAAACCTCCATTTCTCCAAGTCTCTGACCACCAAACTGTGCCTTACCACCAAGTGGCTGCTGTGTTATGAGAGCATAAGGACCTATTGACCTTGCATGTATCTTATCATCAACCATATGAACAAGTTTCATTATGTAATGATACCCGACCATAACCTCAGACTCAAAATATTCACCAGTTCTACCATCCCTAAGCCTAACCTTTGATGTCTCTGGAAGACCTGCCTTTCTCAATTCTTCCTTGACCTCTTCATAGCTAGGGCCTTCAAAAACAGGTATCCTATACTGATACCCAAGTTTGATACCAGCCCATCCTAGCATCGTTTCAAAAAGCTGCCCTAGGTTCATTCTAGAAGGCACACCTAGCGGGTTCAAAACAATATCAACAGGTGTCCCGTCGGGTAGCATAGGCATATCCTCAATAGGTGCGATCTTAGCTATCACTCCCTTGTTTCCGTGTCTTCCTGAAAGCTTATCTCCCACTTTTATTTTTCTCTTCTGAGCAATATAAACCTTGACAAGCTCCTTAACACCTATAGGAAGTTCATCTTTGTTCTTCTTTGAAAACCTATCAACACCAATAACAATACCACCTTCACCGTGAGGAACTCTCAATGAAGAGTCTTTAACTTCCCTTGACTTCTCACCAAATATTACCTTAATGAGCTTAAATTCAGGACTATCAACCTCCTCACTCTTCGGCGTTATTTTACCAACAATTATATCACCTGACTTAAGATGAGAACCTATCCTGACTATTCCTTCTTCGTCAAGATGTAATAGTTTATCCTCAGAAACACCAGGAATTTCTCTTGTTATCTCTTCATCACCAAATTTCGTACTTCTAACCGCAACCTCATAGTCGTAAATGTGTATGGACGTAAGCAAGTCTTCTTTAACAAGTCTTTCACTTATCGTGATAGCATCCTCGTAGTTATACCCATACCACGGCATGTATGCAATAAGTAGGTTAGTTCCTAACGCCAATTCTCCGTTATCCATAGCAGGACCGTCAGCAATAACTTGTCCTCTCTCAACTTTCTGTCCTTTATTGACAATCGGTCTTTGATTGTAGCATGTATTATTATTAGTGCTATAAAACTTCATCAGATCATACCTTTTTTCAGTTCCATCATCGTTTTGAACGACTATGTAAGTAGAAGAAACCTTCTTGACAACACCAGACTTCTCAGCAACAACTCCATAACCAACTTGCTTAGCAACAACTTCTTCCATGGTAGTGCCAACTATAGGTGCTTGAGGCTTAATCAATGGAACTGCTTGCCTCTGCATGTTAGACCCCATTAACGCTCTGTTAGCATCATCGTGCTCTAAGAAAGGTATAAGAGACGTTGAAACACTAAATAGTTGTTTAGGCGAAACATCCATAAGCTGGACTTTCTCTCTTGGAACCTTAAGGAATTTACCTCTGTATCTAACTTGAACTTCATTATTCGCAAGAAAACCTTCGTCATCAATAGGTTCAGTAGATTGACATATATAATAATCCTCCTCATCTATAGGATTAACATATCTAACCTCTTCTGTAACCTTACCATCTGAAACGACCCTATACGGTGTCTCAATAAAGCCATACTCATTGACTTTTGCATAGGTTGCAAGCGAAAGTATCAAACCTATGTTCTGTCCTTCAGGCGTCTCAATCGGACATAATCTACCGTAGTGTGAATAGTGTATATCTCTAACTTCAAAACCTGCTCGTTCCCTTGTGAAACCTCCAGGTCCCAAAGCGGATACCCTTCTCTTATTCGTTAGCTCTGACAGAGGATTTATCTGATCCATAAAGTGCGATAGCTGATTGGTTCCAAAAAACTCATTTAACGCAGAACTGAAAGGTTTAGACATTATAATTGATTGTATAGCACTGTCTCCTCTGTCATCCGCACTTAGCTTATCTTCTACTATCTTTTGAAGTTTGGCAAATGTTGGCAGAAGTTGCTGATAGACAAGCTCACCTACTGCTTTAATCCTTCTGTTACTGAGATGGTCTATGTCATCAACTATTTCATTGCTTGAGTATATCTGAAGTAGCGTTTTAATTGCTCTAACTATATCTTCTTGTAGAAGGTTCAAAGATTTCTTGAGAGATTGCTTCTTACTCTCAGGAACATCCTTGTATAGCCTGAGAACAAGTTTATATCTACCAACCTCACCTAGGTCAAAATTTCTAACATCATACAATTGTCTCTGTATCTCCTTCAGTATATTATCTCTTGTTGGGTTGCTCAAGTAAGAGATTGACCTTACCTGGTCAGCTATTTTCTTTATAGCTCTCTCTAATAGTTTTTCTTCCCTTGTGTAACTAACAACATCATTATCTGATGTATATTCAGCGATAGTTTCAAGTTCTCTTCTGAAGGTATTGAAAAATGGCTGAGTACTCTTTATACTCTCTTCTGAAATTATCTTAATCTTCCTATTACTCAAGGTAGATATAGTTTTCAAGAAAGTCTCTGAATCTATAACATAGTTTTCTTTGACCTGAACTTGTGATTTAGCAGATGTTGAGACCTTACTACCAGCAAGAAATATTACATTACCATCATCATCCTTTACATCCTCATACAAGTAAAAGGACTTAACATTATGAGGAATACCCTTTGAAAGATCAATAACCTCATATTCAAAAAAGTTCTTTATAATATCTTCAGTGTTCATTCCAATGGCCCTTAGGAAATAGGTAAGTAGCATCTTTTTCTTGTTATCTATGCTAAAATACATAAGTTCCTTTCTCAAGGATATACCAAACTCAAGCCACATTCCTTTCTCGGGAACAATCTTACAAGATAACTCTCCTTTTCTATTACTGAAGATGATACCAGATGATTTTATAATCTGACTAACAATAACTCTCTCAACACCGTTTATGATAAAAGTAGCTCTATCTGTCATCAAAGGAATATCACCAATATACACATTCTTCTTTTCTATCACTTCTTTTGTTCTACTATTTGATATTCTAAAGGTAACTCTTACCGGTGCAGAGTATGTTAAGTTCCTCTTTATACAATCATTAGGAGTATGAAACGGTTTTTCTATTGAATAAGAGACCACATCAAACTCAACCTCACCAACTCTAACGGGGAAGAAACTTCTGAATAACTTTGCTAAACCTTTGTTCTCTCTCTTTTCATGCTTCACATCCATCTGAAGAAATGACTCGTATGATTTCTTCTGAAGGTCAAGCAAATAGGGGACATCATAATTAAACTTAACTTTACCAAAATACTTTTTTTGAAATTTCATACTACACCTCTAACAAGGATAAAAGAAGACAAATATGTTGGCAAAAAACATAACATCATGAAAGAACTTTATAGAGGGATGAGGACACTAGTCCTCTTACTACTTAAGTTCAACAACAGCACCAGCTTCTTCAATGGACTTCTTAATCTTCTCTGCTTCATCCTTTGGAACACCCTGCTTAACTGGTTTCTGCCCACCACTCTCAACTATATCTTTTGCATCCTTAAGGCTAAGACCTGTAATATCCTTAACAACCTTAATAACCTGAAGTTTAGCATCTCCAACTTCTTTTATATAAATGTCAAAATTTGTCTTTTCTTCTGGTTCAGCAGCAGCGGCAGCTTGACCAGCAGGAGCAACACCAACAGCAGAAACAACAGGCATCGCAGCACTCACGCCAAACTTCTCTTCAAGTGCTTTCCTAAGCTCAACTAACTCCATAACAGTCATATTTGATATCACATCAACCAAATCTTGAACTGACAACTTTGTCGCCATAAACATACCTCCTAAAGAATTATTTCTTCTCCTCAATACCTTTGAGGACGAGGACAAAACTTTGTATAACATTATTCAATGTATATACGAAAGAAGATACACCACCATTCACAGCACCCAACACATACCCGATAAGTTCCTTCTTTGAAGGTAGTTTTGACATCTCTATAGTCTGGTCTCTGTTGTAGAAAACCCCTTCAAAGATTGAACTCTTTATCCTCAACGGATTATCTTTCTCAAGTTTAACTAAGTACTTTAGAACCTCAAAGAAAGATGTATCATTTGAAAAAACAATACCATTCACACCAACAAACTGTATCTCAAGACCTACATCGGTCTTAAAATACTTATAAGCGATCGTATTCTTAACAACCTTGTAGAATGCCCCTATTTTTTTTATCTCTCTTCTCAAGTTATTTACAGACTCAACAGTCATACCAGTGAAATCAACAAAAATTAAGTTTCCTCCATATTTGGTATGAAGCTTCTTTATATCCTCGTAGATTTGGATATTCCTTTTACTTGGCATAGATACCTCCACTAGACACTCACTTTATTTGCTTCTTGTATAACTTGAGTTCTATTTACCTTAACCCCAGGGCCCATAGTTGAAGAGATACTTATGTTTTTTACAAACTCACCTTTGTAATCAGAAGGTCTTGCTTTAACAACTTCCCTAACTAATACAAGAATATTATCTCTCAACTTATCTTTCCCCATACTCTTTTTTCCGACAGAGACATGGATATTCCCTGTCTTGTCAGTCCTAAACTCAAGCTTTCCTTTTTTAAATTCCTGAACTGCTTTAGCAATATCAAATGTAACTGTTCCAACTTTCGGATTGGGCATAAGTTTTTTTCTTCCAAGAATAGGACCTAGTTTAGAAACATCTTTCATAATATCAGGAGTAGCAATCACAACGTCGTAATCTACCCACTGCTCTTTCAGAATTTTATCTATCAAATCCTCAGCACCAACATAATCTGCACCAGCCTCTCTAGCTTCCTTTGCTTTATCTCCTTTAGCAAAAACCAAAACCTTAACTTGCCTACCAGTCCCATGCGGTAGAGAGACACTGCCTCTGACAGACTGTCCTTGTTTTATACCAGTTTTGATCGCAACATCAATGCTTTCATCAAACTTCGCATTCGCAGACTTAATAACAACATCAAGAGCTTCATCAAGAGCATATGACTTCTCTTTATCAACCAAAGAGACAATACTTGTATATCTCTTGCTTCTATTACTCATACTGTCCCCCTATTCCTCAACCTCTACGCCCATATTCCTGGCAGTCCCTATAACCATTCTTTCAACTGCTTCAATACTATCAGCATTAGTGTCAGGAAGTTTTATCTGTGCTATCTTCCTAACCTGGTCCTTTGTCAACCTTCCAACCTTTTGAAGGTTAGGAGAAGAGGAACCTTTATCTATTCCTAACTCTTTCTTTATCAGAACTGAAGTTGGAGGTGTTTTCACAACGAATTCATAAGTTCTGTCAGTATAAACAGTTATGACTACTGGAACAATAAGACCTTTCTGTGATGCGGTAGCCTCGTTAAACTTCTTCACAAAATCCATTATTGGCACACCGTGCTGTCCAAGAGCAGGACCTACCGGTGGTGCAGGAGTTGCTTCACCTGAGGGTATCTGAAGTTTTACAACAGCTTTTACTTCTTTTTTGGGCATAGTGGAGTAAATTATAACACCAGAATAAAAACAAAGTCAAATTTACTCAAAATCTGAATAACAACATTACATTCAAAGTCTCTATCAAATACTTAAAAACAAAATACAAAAATTCCTATGAAAATCAAGTTTGTAATCTATGGTATCACACTATACACTTCATATGGATACTCTTTTCCTTTCAATGGTATAGGAGGTATCTTCTGATAGTTGAAGTTTTTGCTAGATTTTTCAATTATATCTTTTGATGCAATTATTTCCATCGGTTTTGCAACAGAACACAACCTAGAACAAGTATTAACAGCATCACCTACACAGGCGAAGTCCATCCTAAATTCAGAGCCAACATTACCAACAACAACATCACCTATATGAATACCAACACCTACCTCAAAAGTAGGCAAACCTTCTTTCTGTCTTTCTTCGTTCAACTTCTTTATAGAATTAACTATCTCTATCGCAACTTTTACAGCAGTATCTGCTCTTTTCTCACCACTGAAATGCGCCATTATTTGATCACCTACAAAATCATCAATATCTCCTTTGTATTTTTTTATTATTCTCGCCTGAATATCTAAGTAAGTGTTTAAAACCTCAACGACAACTTCTGGATCATTCTTCTCCGAAAACGAAGTAAACCCCCTAACATCACTAAACAGAAATGCCAAATTCTTTCTTCCTACCTTGCCTAAAGAAATTGTCTTGTCTCTCTTATCCTTTATCATACTAACAGTGCTCTTAGAAACAAATTTCTCTAAATGATACCTTGAGACTATCTCATCCAGCATGTAATTAAACACATCCGACAATCTTCCTATCTCATCATTAGATTTCACCTCTACTTTCGCAGATAAATTACCCTTACTTACCTCTATACCCCAACTCTCCAATTTCTTAATATTCTCAACATAAACCCTTGAGACAACAAAAATTATAATAACACTCAAAACATATACAGACAAAAATACAATTACTAAAACCATCAAGTTGTTAGAAATCTCCTCTGAAAGCGAAGTTATATTAAAAGCCACAACATTAAAACCTATAAACCTACTCCTCTCCCCATATTCTCTCAACCTTGACAAGTTTTGAAATATCTTATCATAGGAGTTCTTAACCAGAGTCAAGTTTCCCTCCTTTATACCTACCTCTATTCTTTTTTTCTCGGCAAGCAACCACCTATGGTTCAGAAGATACATCTCATTTCTAGGTATAACTAAATTATCCTTATCCTTAAGATACCTGTATAAATTCAAGAAAAGATAATCAATATCATTTGACAAAACCTTATCCTTCTCATTCAGAAACTCTTTGTACTTATCCCTTAACAACTCATAGACTCTTTCCCTCTGACTTGTTCCTGCACCTACCTCATACATCTTCTTAACATACCTATCAAAATCTTCATTAACACTTACCAAAAGCCCAGAAGTCTGCTGAATAGGAAGCGATATAACCCTACAATCGTATATACCTTTCTCAAAACTTTTTTGAGCATTAGTTACCGTAATACTAATTATCTGCTCTCTGTTATCTCTAGAAATAGTATCCAAAATTCTCTTGGAAACAACCTTCTTACCTCTCGAAAAAACTCTCTTCCCTTTCCTATCTGTTAACACAACTTCCAGAACATCCTCGTTTAAATTTACAAAGTTCTCTATGTTTGACTCAACAAACCTTTTTTGACTCTCTATCTCAAGACTTGATGAATCAAGGCTCTTCTCTAAAAGTATCTCAAAAACCCCACCTACCACCTTACTCAGATTATTAACACTCCTGACTTTTTCCGAAAGAAGAAGATTGTATTGATAAAAATAAGTTATAACTAGCAAAATCAGCATAAACACAAAAAATATAAGGCTAAAACCAAATATTAATCTAAACCTTACCCCAAATAGAACTCTTCTTATTGTTTCATTGCGTTTTCTTCTAAATATGCCAAACCTATTCCAAAAATTCTTAAATACCTCTATCTTCACTTTAAGTAGTATATTCATAACAAACACTTTTTTCAATAAAAATATCTTTGAAAAAAGATAAGATATACCGTATATTTATAATGTGAAATCGTTTGTGTTGGTTATTTCAACCCTTTTAATACTATCACTAAACGCACTAGGAAATGAAACTATTGAAAAGGCAAAATCCTACTACTATTCTTCAAACTTTGAGATGGCAAAGATTTTGTTAGAAAGAATCATCAAAACTACAACAAACGATGATATACTACTGATGCTAGGGAACTCATACCTAGCAACAAAAGATTACAAGAAAGCAGTTGAAATATTCAAAAGTGGTGTCATAATCGGACAGAAAACTTGGGTCTTTGAATTCAACCTCGGATACGCATACTACACTTCAAAAGACTACTCAAACTCTCTTTTCTATTTCAACCTTGTAAAAGATAAAGCACCTAACTTCAGCAAAACCTACTGGTATGGTGGTATGTCATCCTTAAGACTCCTTGACGCTGATACAACCATAAACTTCTGGGAGAGATATTTACAGATATCACCTGATGGCGAAGAATCAGAAAACATAAGAAAAGCACTAGCACTACTTAAGGAGTTTGGAACAAACGCTATACACGACATTATATCAGAGAAAGACGAATTTGAAGACATAGACGCACTCATAGGAGACATTAAGAATGGCTTTGAAATCAAATCAGAACAGCAGACACTAGAAGACACCTCGCTAGAAGATATTGAAAAGTAATTCTTTCCTCAAGTCTCCGATATATTCACTTCCTCAATTTCTATTCCATTCCCCATTATCATCTTGACAACTTCTCTGGTTCGTTCTGAAAGGTCCGTTACATAAAGTTTAGTGAATTTATGATAACCATCAGATAACATCTCATTTTGCTCCAATATCTCTTTGAGTTTAATTGCAGAACACTCACCAGGGTCTATCAACTTTACACCATCTCCAATAAAAGAGGCAATCTCATCCCTAATAAGAGGATAGTGAGTGCATCCCATTATGACACTATCAACCTTACCCTTGAAGTCTGCTAAATAATGCGATATCGTTTTCTCTAGCGCTTTGTATAGGTCAGAATCTTTGTCAATGAATGCTCCTTCTTCAACCATTGGAACAAAAACTGGACAGGCTCTATCACTTACACTTATGTTGCTGTTAAGTGAAGTAATTTTACTGTTGAATACTTTTGACCTTATAGTTCTTATCGTTCCAATAACTAAAACACTTTTTGGTGAGTCGCTTGCAACGCACTCTACTGTAGGTTCTATGACATCAACGATAGGTAGGTTAAACTTTTCCTTTAGCACTGGTGTTGCGACAGAGGATGCGGAATTACACGCAATTACTATCGCTTTGACATCCTGACTTATGAGAAACTTCGTATTTTCAATTGAGAACCTTATTACCGCATCTTTTGATTTGTCTCCGTATGGTAAGTGTTTAGTATCACCTAGGTAGATGATTGACTCGTTAGGTAGAAACCTAACAACTTGTTTTAGAACGGTAAGCCCCCCAACCCCAGAGTCAAATATCCCAATAGGTCTTCTATCCATACCAAATCCTTAAGAAGGATAGGATTATAAATGGTTTAGCCACTAACAGTCTAATAAGACCGTTAATTCATATACCAATTTTGTTAGAATAAACCGTCGTAATCTATAATTCCTATGTTTTGGAGATATGAGTATGAGTTATGTAATATATGGAGTTTATGGCTCAAATTTACTTAAAGAGAGGTTTTTGGTGTATATTAAAGGTGGCACTTTCAGAGGTGTTGAATATAAAGGATGCAGTAACAAGAATGACCCTATTGATCTGGGATACATAAGAGTTCCTCATAGGGTATTTTTTGCCAAAAGCTCTCAAAGGTGGAACAATAAAGGAGTTGCTTTTCTATCCTGTGACAGTGAAGAAGACAAAGAGCGATGGGCAGTAATCAGACTTTGGATGATAAGCGAAGACCAATTTCAAGAAATTTGGATCAAGAAGGTAGATCATTCTATCCAAAACTCATTGTATTAGGCAATATACAAGGAATAGGTGAGATAAAAACATTTACAGATTGTAGCGAGATTCAAATAAGACAACCCGATGAAGAGTATGTTCAAATAATAAGGAAAGGACTAAAAGAAACCACATGCTGGGACGATAAGAAGATTGATAAATACATAGACCTATGTAAAAAACCTTAGCATGAACTCATAAAAAATTACGGAGATGGACATAATTTCACACAATACAGCACTACATCTGAACACACTAAATAGTAGATTATACAAATTCCTACCATTACATCTGTTTCTAAAGGCAAAAATATTCTCTAATCCTCTAAGCAGTATAAACCTTACTAGACTACAAATAAATCAGAACCAAAAAAGCAAAACTCATACAAGACAAATTCCCCACACTACCGTACCATATTAAGACTATGTATCTCTGCTTTTGAAACTCCTTTCTCCTTAGAGATTATTATTCTCGGATAGTTAGCATTCTCTGCAATTTCTCTCTTGTGAGTGATTATGTAGATTGTTATATTTTTCTCCATTGCGAATTCTTCAAGGAATTTGAAGAGGTTCGTGTTGTGTGCTTCATCAAGAGTATCAAAACCTTCATCTATAAACATTGATTTTATGTCAAGATGCTGTAAAACATCATTTGCGACAGCAAATGCGAGAGCAACCGAAAACAGAAAACTCTCACCACCACTCAAACTGTTAATACTCCTAACCTCATCGCTTACAAGATGCCTTACAGAAAATGATAAACTCCTATCGTTTTCTCCAAAATTCACTTCCAAAACCTTATCACTTATACCAAGTTTCACTAGATATCCATTCACATTCTCTGCTATCTTTGACATCTTCAATCTGACCACATAATTAATAATACCTGTAGTGTCAAACTTTTCACTCAAGGACTTCAGAACATCATATCTTTTCTGAATTTCCTTAAGTGCTTCATAGGCTTTATCAAACTCCTTATGTTCATCTCTCAAATCCTTTCTAAGCTGGGTAATACTACCAACATTCGTATCAAGTTCTGATATCTCACTACTAATTGAACTAATCTTCTTTTCTATCTCTCTAATCGATGCCTCCAACTTTACCTTATTATCCTCTAGGCTTCTGATATCTCTATTAGCAAGTTCTTTGTAGTTTTGTATAGTTTTACTTTCACCTTCAAGTCTTGTTAAATCCTCCGAGTTTTTAGTCATTTCTGAAATAAGTCCTTCCAAATCCTTTTTATGCTTGACAAGACTTTCGTGTAAATCAGTCCAGAAGAAGTCATCTAGTTTTGAATAGGTCCGTTTTATTTCTAATCCCAGAGTTTTAAGTCTAGCTAATGTATCTTCTTTCCATTGTTCTATCTCTTGTCTTTTGGCAGTATTATCATTAATAAGTTGTTCTAAATTAGAAATGTGAGTTTTTAACGACCTCTGCCAAAACTCAAGAGATTTAATCTCATTCTCTAAGTTTCTCTCAATTTCTCTCTTCTTTTTCAAGTTTGCTTCGTATTGTTCAAATTGCTCTTTCGTTAATATTCCTTTTAAAGTAAGTTCATTTTCTATAGCCTTTAGTTCTTCGCTAAGCTTATTCAAATCTTTTTCAATTGATTGTATCCCACCTATTATAGAGTACAATTCTTTTTCCTTTTTTGCTTTGTCGCTCTCTAACTGCTTAATCTTTTCTGACAAATCTGTGTAATCAACATCTTTCTTATTAGGTTCATCAAAAATACTATACATACGATAAATGGAACTATTTGAATTACTCATAAACCCTAAAATATTTCTTCTTTCACTTCCATACTTCTCAGTCTTACCATGATAGACACCTCCACACACGGGGCATGTATCACCTTCTTTCAGAGATGCTTTTATCTTAGATGCAAAATACTTTATCTCTTTTTTTCTTATCTCTTCAAGTTTGTCATCAATTTCCTTAATCTCCCTTTTCAGTGAAGACAGTTGTCCGCCCAAGCTCTCTATCTCTCTGCTTTTCTTTTCTATATCACTCTCGATCTTTCCCTTTTTCTTGAGTAGTTCCTCCAGTCTGCCAAGTTCTTGTATCTTCTCATCAAGTCTTTCGTCTTTTAGAGACTGTAATTCTTTGTTTTTGCTTTGAAGTTCAGTTTGAACATCATCGTAAATCTGTTCTAGAACATTTTTAGCATCTTGAATACCAGTAATACTATCAACCAAACTTTTATACTTCGTAGCCTGAAAGTTGTTTTTTATACTCACTATAAACTTTTGTTCCAAATCTAAAATATTCTGGTAATCCTTCCTTCTAACCTCGTATTGAGTAATAATTCTTTCCAGACTTTCCTTATTCGTTTCGGTTCTGGATTTAAAGTCATCAATAATACCTCTTACATAGTTTATGTATTCAGAATAATCTAACGCATCACCAGAAGCAAAAGCGTTAAGTATATTAGTATCTATATCAGTTATCCTTCTTATAAGCGATGAATTAATACTTTTAACAATCTCTACAGCACTTTCCCTAGAACTCTTGAGGATTCCAAAATTTTTCAATACCTGCTCTATGTTATCTAATTCGGATTTTTGCGTTTGTAGAACCTCCTGCTTGTGATTTCGTTCTCTCTCCAGAACTTGCTTACTTGTTTCCAGTTCTTTCAGTTTTTTGTCAATTCTATCAAAGGTATCGTTCAGATACTGATTGTAATTCTGATCAAATTCTTGATCAAACTTTGATATGTCTCCAATATCTACTCCTTGTTCAGACAAGTCCTGAATGGATTTTTTAATACTGTCCTTTATATGATTTATTTTATCTCGCCTCGTTCTCAATTCCTCTTCTACCTCTGAATACTTTTTGCTTATAAGTTTTTTAATCTCATCATATATCTTGACCTCAGAGAATATCTCCATTATAATCTTCCTTCTTGTTTCTGGGTCATCAGTCTTCAGTAGTGAAGCAAACTGACCTTGGGGTAAAACAACAGACCTAAAGAATAGTTCAGGACTACACTTGAGTATCTCCTTCTTTATCTTCTCATCTAGTTTCATCTTCGTATCAGAAAACCTAAGCCACTGATCATCACCAAAACTCTTTCTACTTATCTCAACACTATAACTGTTAGAACCATTAGAGGGATCGAAAGTTCTTTTGATGCGATAATCGGACTTACTACTATCAAGGGAAAACGTCAATTCTGAGGATGCAGAACTCTGGTTAGATAGTGAAGACAATACAGACTTAATATCATCCCTACCATACCTAAACATAGTTTGATAGAGGCTAAAGACTATTCCATCTAGAATAGTGCTTTTACCTGAACCAGTGTCTCCTGTTATTATCACAATAGGAGAATTACTTACCTTCGTAAAGCCTATCTCGGCATTTTTGTAAGAGCCAAAGTTCTCTAACTTGAGACTCTTTATTCTCATAAAAACCTCTCTACCATTAATTATAATACACTAAAACATTATGTTGAAAATGTCAAACCTTAAAGGTAGTAAAGTTCAAAGCCTATACTGAGTAAATGAAAACCCTAGTCTACAACAAAGATACTTTCTGATTGAATCGGTAAAGGTATTTTCAATAAACTTTCCTTGAAGTATGAAGATCAAGTTTTGTGGTTTTAGAATTATTGAAGATATAGAGTTTGCTGTTAAACTAGGAGTTGATTTAATAGGTATAATCTTTTACGAAAAAAGCAAGAGATTTGTAAGAATAGAAGAGTTTGACAATATACACAGGAATGTAAAAGCAAATTTTGTTGGTGTTTTCGTAAACGAAAACTTGGATAAGGTAGTGCAAATAGCAAAAACTTACAATCTTGCTTTCGTTCAACTACACGGTGAAGAGAGCAATGACTACATCAGTAAAGTCTTATCTCAAGGGGTTAGTTTAATAAAAGCATTTAGACTCAAAGATACTAGTGACATACAAAAAGTAATAGAAAGCGAAAGTGAGTATGTTTTGGTTGATTCTTTTGTTGAAGGTAGTTATGGCGGAACAGGCAAAAGTATATCAAAAGAAATACTAGAAGAACTCTTCTCAAGAGTAAGAAACAAAAAGATATTCCTGTCCGGTGGAATAAACTTAGAAAATATTGAGAGTATTCTTAAAACCTATGGTAGGTATCTATACGGTATAGACCTTTCAAGTGGTATAGAAGACAGCCCTGGTGTAAAAAACCATCGTCTTATGGAAGAAGTATTTGGAGTTTTTACAAAGATAACAAGAGATTTTAATCATACATAACCAAAACTCTTACCAAAAAGGTTTCAAAATTTTACCTGTTGAATTCAAAGAACACATGAAAACCTAACTACCAACAACTAAACATCTTAAACCATCAAGAATATTACAACAGAATTAACGCTATTACTTAACCAGCACTGAATTTTTAACGAGTGCCTCTAGGATGAACTTACCATCGGTTGAACCTAGTATTGCCTCTGATGCTCTCTCAGGATGTGGCATCATTCCAAGAACATTCTTCGCTTTATTAAGAACGCCTGCTATGCTATGTATTGAACCGTTTGGGTTAGTTTCCTCGTTCACAACACCGAACTTATCGCAGTATTGGAACGCTACCTGGTCATTGTCCAAAACAGCCTTTAGGTCATCCTCCGTAAGATAATAATTACCTTCGCCGTGTGCTATTGGGATAGTTAGAACCTGATTGTGTTTGTATTTTGATGTAAAGATTGTGTTGTTATTCACAACCTTAATGTGTTGGAACTTACAAATGAACTTGAGAGTTTTGTTTCTCAAGAACGCACCTGGTAATAGTCCCGCTTCAACAAGTATCTGAAACCCATTACATATACCTAAAACAGGATAACCCTTCTCTGCCATTTTCTTAACCTCACTCATCACTGGCGAGAATTTCGCTAGTCCTCCAGCTCTCAAGTAATCACCATACGAAAATCCCCCCGGCAACACAACCGCTGAAAGGTCAGAAAGATCCGTCTCTGTATGCCAAACATACCTCACATTCCCACCTAGCACACTCCTAATAACATAAAATGTATCCATATCGCAGTTAACACCGGGAAAGACTATCACCCCAACCTTTGACATACAACTACTCCAGCATTAATTTTAAACGAACCATCAAACCTAATTGAAATTCAAAAAAACTTACAAACTCTTCTTGGTCAATCCTCTCAAACATTTAGTAATTTTTAGCATCTCCAAAATTAGACTAAAACCTCTTCTAATGACTCCAATAACTTATCCCAGTTTCCATCAAACCAATACTTTTTGTATTCTGAAGGAACTCTTGAAGTGTCGCTTGTTTTCAAAAGCAACAATACTCTCACGTTTAAATTATCCTTCTTAAATACCTTCGGTTTGCCATTTTCTTCAAAAATTGTTCTGTATCCATCTATCTTTCTATACGCATCTGTGTACTCTGTCCCCTTTGGATCAACAAACAAAATAGTATAATCATTGCCTTTCTTAAGCCAGAATATAAAGTCAGGTTTAAACTTATCAATTCTGCCAGTGTTTGGATTGAAGTATGGAATATACACTTCATCCAGTGTCTCATCAATTTTAGAGAAAATCCACCAATCAAACTTACTAAAGAATTTCCCTCCCTTCGCTAAATATCCTTCCAATTCCTCTAAAAAATCAACCTCACTCTTTGCCCTTATAATGTGCGATATATAGAATAGTTTTTCATCTCTTGAAAGCAAAACAGGTATGTAGTAATGGTTTTGAATATATTTTATATCTAGAGAGTTATAACTATGTTTTTCACCGTAGTTCTTTGCTAAATTTTCTATCTCTTTAGTATATTCTTCAATGCTTATTTCTTTTCCCTCAAGTTTTTCCTTCAATTCTCTCTTTTCTTCCAAATACTCCCCTATTATATTGTTCATCTTATCTTTTGAAATCCTAACACTTCTAAAGTGTATAATTTCATTCTCAAGTTTTTTGAAGTTATCAAACTCTATAGTCCTTAATGAGAAAAATTTTATAATATGTCTCATCAAAATCTCTGGATTATTTATACTTTGGGTTTCTGAATCTATCTTATAGTATTTATCTTTTTCCTCAAAACTCTTCTTTATACTACCCAAGACTTTTGGCTGACAATCAAATTTAACGATAGCAACTTTGTCACCAATATACCCAACGTACCCTTCAAGCAGTTTTAAATCTTTCTCACTAATAGGATATCTCAAATCGCTACTTTCAAGCAAAAACACTCTCTCACTCTCCTTATACACAGGTATAAGTAGCAATTTACTAATTTTCCTCGACTCATCCAGTATGCTTGGATTTATTTCAAAAAGGTCTCCTAATAATTCTTCTTGTTTTTCCTCCTTCATAGTATCAACTACTTCTCTTAAGTTCTTTGCCTTCGTTCCAAACACAAAGAGAGTTTCCAGTAATTGAGATTTATCTTTGATAGAGTTATATGTGTTATCATCAATTTCATTGTTGTTTCTCAAGAATTGTAATCTTCTTCGCTTGTTTGGCAATGGTTCAATACGAACGCCTCTTCCTATTGACTGTAATACAAATTTTTTAGCATCCTTTCCCTTACCAATATTGATATAGAGTATAATATTCGGTCTATTACTATCCCAACCTTCGTAGAAAGCACGAGATCCCATCAAGATATTTATGTCTGAACCATCTTCGTTGAGCCTCCTGAAAAAACTTTCATCGTTATATTTTTCATTTATTTCGTATCCCTTCAACTTTTCCCTTATCCACCCGGAGATATCCCCTATTTTCATCAATGCGAAGGGCTTATCTGTTGTTTTTAGTTTTAGCACCAACTCCTGTTTATTGCCAGGTATCCTTATAACCTCAATTTTACCACTGTTCTTTGTGTTGAATACACTCTTAAGTATATCATTGTAAGATACTCCCCTTATCATGCTTTCATCTACTGTTATTTCTGTATTATCAAACTCACATTTAACTTTTAACTTATTATTTGTATTATTTGTATTATTTGCACCTTTTAACTCATTTACCAATTCATTCTGTGCTTTATCTAACAAGCTTCTTTCAAAGTTTCTAGTAGCAATACTCTCTAATTCTTCAAAGAATAATTCCAAATCTGAATCCTCTGTATTTACAGAATTGACCAAGGTTAAAATCAAAGGTATATGATAGTAGTTATCAGGTTTTGACTTCTTTATGAGTGTATAAAGAACAAACAGCTTAAGGATAATAATTTTCTTCGTGTCTTTATCAAATTCTTGGTCCATACCCAATTCTTTTATATCTGATTGAGAGATATAGATATGCTTACCATAGCCTGCTTGTATA